>NZ_JBEZIR010000066.1:0-45927 GCF_040651175.1 Kitasatospora sp. NPDC048540 | reverse complement strand
CCTCAACCCCGACCCCCTCATGCTCGCCGACGACCCACAACAGTGGAACGGCTACGCCTACAGCAACAACAACCCCATCAACGCCTCCGACCCCACGGGTCTGGCGCTGGAGGAGTGCGCTTCGGGCTTCTACCGTTGCTCGCACGGCGGCACCCAGGTCGAAGGCCCGGGCAACGGCGGCGGTGGCGGTGGCGGGCTCCCGGGCGGGTGCAGCGCCTTCGCCTACACCTGCGGCACCGGGGCCATGGGCACCAGTGACTGCGCCACCAACTGGCACCCGCCGTGCGCGCCCATCACCAACGGCAACCTCGGTACGGTCGTCATCGTCAACGAGCGCCCCGGCAGCCACCACCCCAGCAAGAGCGGTGACGGCGGCGGTGGCGGCAGCGGCGGCGGTGGCGGGGGCGGCGGCAACGGCCGCGGCACCAAGAAGTGCGGCAGCTGGCTCTCCCTCGACGGCGCCGGATGCCACATCAGCAACGGCGCCAAGCGGACCCAGAACTTCACCACCGACCACCCGGCCGTCCGCGCCATCGTGGTCACCACCGTAGAGATCGCCGCAGGCACCATGTGCTACGCCGGCGGCGCCGCAGGCGCCCTCGAAACCGGCGGAGCCACCGCCGTCGCAGCCGTCGCAGGCTGCGGCGCAGCCGTCGGAGCCCTCGGCTCCGGCCTGGACAACATGCTCGACGGCAACGCCGACCACTCCCTGAAGGGCCAGGCGCTGGCCGAAGTCGGCGGGGCGATCTCCGGAGCCGAAGCAGCGCTCACCGACGGCCTGATGGGCCCGAAGGGCGTCCCGTGTAACAGCTTCCCGGCCGGGACCCAGGTCCTGCTCGGCGACGGCAGCACCAAGCCGATCGACCAGCTCACCACCGCCGACCAGGTCACCGCCACCGACCCGCAGACCGGAGCCACCGGCCCCAAGCAGGTCGTCGCCACCATCACCACCCCGGACGACCAGGAGTTCACCGACCTCACCATCTCAGCCTCGAACGGGGACCGGGCACCGCCCGCGACCCTGACGTCCACCCAGCACCACCCCGCCTGGGACCTCACCACCAACCGCTGGACGGACGCCGCCGATCTCACCACCGGTGACCAACTTCGCCAGCCCGACGGCACCACCGTCACGGTCGAATCGGTCCACAACTACCGCACCACCCCGAAGACGGCCTACAACCTCACCGTCGACGACGTTCATACCTACTACGTCCTGGCCGGCAACACGCCGGTCCTGGTGCACAATTGCCCCACGGGGCTGCCCGCGACGGTTGTGAATCTGCCTGAGGTCGCGGCTCCCAAGCCACTGAAGCCAGCCCAGGTGGAGCAGGCATGGAAGGACTTCCTGGGCGACGGGCCTTACACGAATATCCATCCTCGGACGGGCCAGCCGGACGCCAACCGGCTGGTATCTGCGGACGGTCGTCGCAGCATTCGGATGGGAGACCACGAGATGAACAGCAAGCCCACGAAGTTCCACTTCCATATGGAGACGTGGGACTGGATCTCCCCGCTGAACGAGTGGAGGGTCGGTAATACGATGGTCCGTGTTCCGCTGGGGTTGAAGTAATGAGAGTACAAATCACCAGGGTTCTGGAGGCTACGCCGGGCTTGGTCGAGTTCCGTTGTGAGCTCGGGAGAGCCGTGGGCGCCTGGATGGGGTCGACGGCTGCCCGCCACGGAGAGTTCGACGTCGAGATCGAAGTTCAGGAGGAGATCAGCACCTGGACTGTCCTGGACGCACCCTCTCCTGGCTCCATCGTCGGCGGTGCGGGAGACGCGTCGCAGATTTCCATCACAGGGACCGTTGTGGACATCGGTGAGGCAGACGATCCGGTCGTCGGGATCAGGCTCGGGCCCGACGTCCTCCTGATCGAGGCGCCGGATCGGAAATGGGAGGTCTCAAGAGGAACCGGGGTGCTGCTGAACGTCCATGCTGTTCAGCTTTACCCGATCGATCTCTGATCGTGACGGACCCAGAATGAGATGAACAATCCAGGAGACCTCTCCCTGCGCGGGGAGAGGTCTCCTGCTGTCCGGCGACGGGACAGCTGTGGTGCGGCAGCTGCACGGTGTCGTAGAGGTGACGCCGTCGCCGAAACTTCAAGTGCCGGTGGCGATGGTGCCGTCCGGCTCGGCGCAGCCGTCGGTGGTGTGGCTCTGGGAAGGCTCGGACCGGCAGCCGCCCCGGCGAAGGCCGTCGGGTTCAGCGCTCGACCAGCGCCGGGTGTCTCGGGTCGTCCACCCGGACGGTGAGGTCGGCCAGTTCGGCCGGGCCGGTCTCCTCCCGGTAGCGGGCGAAGGCGGGCAACGTCCACCGGTCCGCCTCCGGGGTGTGTCGGGCCAGTGCCGCGTCGCCCATCGCCAGATGCACCGTCAGCTCGAACGGCAGCCAGCGCCCCAGCAGCAGCGCGCCGTCAAGCACCAGCACCCCGCGCGGCGGCAGTTCCACGTAACCGGCCCTGGTCGCCCGGTCGTTGACCGCGTCCCAGAGCGAGGGCAGCACCTGGCCGGTGCCGCCCGGCTCCAAGGGGTCGAGCACCTCGCGCAGCAGCCCGCGGTCGTCCAGCCACAGGTCGTGGAAGGCGTCGGCGTCGTGGTGGCCGTACTCCAGCCGGATCGAGGCGGGCCGCAGGAAGTCCGCCGCCGACACCCGCAGGACCGGCCGCCCGAGCAGCCGCAACGGTTCCACCAGGGCGTCCGCCAGCGCGCCGGGCCGCGCGGCCGGTGCGCCGTCGACGGCCACCCGTACCCAGCTGCCGTCGTCGGGCAGCGCGTTGATGCGGTCGGTCAGCAGCCGGGCCAGCCGTTCGGGGGAGATCGGTGTCACCTGCACCCCGCCATCCTGCCCGATCGGGGATCCGGCCATCGGTCCGGATGCTCCGGCTATATTGCGGCCAGGCTGACAGCCGTTCATCCGATGGGGGAGTGCCCGTGTCCGTACCTGTGCCCGCGTCCCTGCCCGTACCGGTACCCGTACCCGTGCTCGACCTGGCCGGCGTCGAGCGGCTCGCGGCCGAGGCGCACGCCGGCCAGACCGACAAGATCGGTGTGCCGTACGTGGAGCACGTCCGGGCCGTGGCCGCGGGGGTGGCCGCGTTCGGGACCGGCCTGCAGATGGCCGCGCTGCTGCACGACGTGCTGGAGGACACCCCGCTGACCGCGGAGGACCTGCTGCGTGCGGGCGTGCCGTTCGGCGTGGTGGCGACCGTCCGCCGGGTCAGCCGGACCGCCGGGGTCGCCTACCACGCCATGCTCCAGCAGATCGTCACCGACCACTCGGCCACCCTGCTCAAGATCTCCGACAACGCGCACAACTCCCGGGCCGACCGCGCCGCCGGGCTGCCCGCCGCCGACCGGGAACGGCTCGCCGAACGCTACCGGGCCGCCCGCCGCGTCCTGTGGCCCGCCGCCGCCTCCGAGGACGTCCGCACCATCGTCTCGACCGTCAACCCCGACCTGCTGGCGGAGCTGGACGGGCGGGCCTGAGCGGCACCCCTGGTCCGACCCCGGCCAGCACTGGCCCGCCCGCACGGGCAGGAGCAGGCTGGAGGCAGGAACGCGCCCGGCCGGCCGCGGGCACCGTCACGGCGGCGGCCCCGCCGCGCAGGGCGCCCCGCACCCGGACCAGGGAGCCTGCGATGTCCGACATGCAAGACAGGATGAACGACAAGGCCGAGCGCGACACCGAGAACGTCCGCGCCGCCGACCCGGAGGAAGGCATCACCTCCTACCAGAACGCCCACGCGCAGGAGATGGCCCCGGCCGAGGGCGACCCGATGGAGGAGACGCAGGAAGGCGGCAGGTCGTGACGGCCGGCTCCGCCGCGGCCCCGGAGCCCCACACCGCCGACTGGCAGGTCCGGCTCACGGTCACCGAGACGGGCGACCACACCCGGGCGCACGCCGTCCTGGACACCGGTGGCCCCGGCGGGACCGGCGGTACCCGGCTGGAGGCGGACGCCGAGGCCCACCGCAGCCCGCACGACCCCGCCGCACCCGTGATCGGCGACGAACTCGCCGCCGGGCGCGCCCTGCTCGAGCTCGGCCACCGCCTGGTGCAGGCCGGCTCGGTCGCCGCGGAAGCCGCCGAATCGGCCCGCCGCCGCGACGGAGAGTGACCACGAAGCATCCTTGCCGCCGTAGCGCACCAGGGCGGTCGCATCGAAAAACAGTACGCGAAGCACTGGAATCGTGACCTATCATCGCCCGCGGGCCGGAACCCACCGGCCCGCGGCTGCGTCACCCTCGGTGTCCGCAAGCCCATGCGGACCAGACCTCCGGGGGTGGACAGGTGGACGAAGCGATAGGCGCGACCGGCCCGGCCGATGCGCAGCACGACGAGCCCCAGCGGCCCGACGGAACCGAGCCGAAGGACGGCACCGCCCCGCAGGACGGAACCGAGCCGCAGGCCGGGCCCGACCAGCAGTGGGAACTGCCGGACTACGAGCACCTGCGCGAACTCGGCGCGGGCGCCGCCGGCCGAGTCGTCCTCGCCCACCACCGGGCCACCGGCACGCCGGTCGCCGTCAAGTACCTCTCCGGCAGCAGCGCCGACCACCGGGGCTTCCGCGCCGAGGCCGAACTCCTGGGCGGCCTGCGCTCCCCGTACATCGCCCAGCTGTACGAGTACGTGGAGAGCCCGCAGGGCGCCGCCATCGTGATGGAGCTGGTCGACGGCATCTCGCTGCGCGACCTGCTGCGCGCCGAGGGCGCGACCGCCCCCGAGGCCGCCCTCACCGTCCTCAAGGGCTCGCTGCTCGGCCTGGCTGCGGCGCACGGCGCGGGCGTCATCCACCGCGACTACAAGCCCGCCAACGTCCTGGTCGCCGCCGACGGTTCCTCCAAGCTGGTCGACTTCGGCATCGCCGTGCGCAGCGGCGCCACCGGCGCCATCGCCGGTACCCCCGCGTACATGGCCCCCGAGCAGTGGGCGGGCGAGCCCGCCGCCCCGGCCACCGACGTGTACGCCGCCACCGCGACCTTCTTCGAGTGCCTCACCGGCGCCAAGCCGTACGCGGGCACCACCCTGATGGAACTCGCGGTCCAGCACACCGAGGCCCAGATCCCGGCCGAGCAGGCACCCGAGGCGCTGCGCCCGCTGATCCGTGCCGGACTCGCCAAGACCCCGCAGGAGCGGCCCGACGGCGCCGCCCTGCTGGTCGAGCAGCTGGAGGAGGTGGCCGGCGCCGCCTACGGCGAGGACTGGGAGGAGCGCGGCCGCCGGCAGCTCGCCGCCCTGGTCGCCCTGCTGCCACTGCTGCTGCCGTTCGGCGGCGTGCAGGCGGGCGGCGGGACCTCGTTCGCCTCCACCACGCTCGCCCCGCCCGGACCGGGCGGCCCCGCCGGGCCGAACGCGGCCGGGGTGGCCCGCTTCGGGCGCCGCGCCAAGCTCGCCAGCGCCGCGACCGGCGTCGTCCTGGTCGCGGGCGCGATGGCCGGGGTGGCCGTGGCCGGTGCCCAGGGCGCGGCCGGGACCACCGATGTGGCGGCCCCCCGGGCGACCACCACCCTCGGTGCGGCCACGCCCACCGGCGACCCGGGCCCCGTGACACCCGCGTCGGCCCCGCCGTCCGACTCGGCCTCACCGTCGGCGTCCACCTCCGCTTCGGCGTCCGCCTCGGCGAGCCCGTCGGCCACCCTCGCCGCACCGCCGTCGCCCGGCAGTCCGGCCACGCCCAAGGTCACGCCGACCCCGTCGGTCACCAAGCCGACCACGGCGCCCCCGGTCACGGTCACCCCGCCGCCGCCCACCAGCGCGACGCCGACCGTGACGGTCGCGCCGCTGCAGGTGTACTCCAGCACGATGAAGGCCTCCTGCAGCGGCCTGTACGCGGCGAGGGCCGACGGCACCGTGTCGACCAACGGCACCGGCCCGGGAACGGTCACCGTGACCTGGACGGACGCCAACGGGAAGGTGGTCGGCACCCAGTCGACGCCGCTGCCCGCCGGGAAGACCACCGTGGCCTTCTCGTCGACCCAGTCCTTCGGCACCGCGTCCACCCTGACCGCCAGGGTCGCCACCTCGCCGGCCGCCCCGCGGGGCAAGGGTGCCGCACCCGCCACGCTCTACTCCTTCAACTGCAACCCGCCCCGCTGAGAGCAGGACCGGCATGACCACCCAACCTCCGGCCGAGCCGGACCCGACCGCCCGTCCCGGCCGTCCGGGCGACGAGCGCCCCGCCGAGCCCGCGGCGGCGGCCTTCACCCTGGGCCCGGTCCGCCGCACCAAGCCCGCCAAGCCCGCCGAGCCCGCCGAGCCCGCCGAGTCGGCCGAGCCGGCCGCGCTGGCCGAGCCGGCCGCGCTGGCCGAGCCCGCGCAGCCGGCAGCACCGGCGGTACCGGCAGCGCCCCACGCACCTGAGGCGGCTGCCGACGTCCCGGACCACACGGTGCAGCTGGTGGTCCCCGCCGGCGCCCCGGACCACACGGTGCAGCTCGTGATGCCCGCAGCGGGGGAGCCGGCCGCGGCGGCCGCTCCGACCGGCGGGCCCGAGCACACGGTCCAACTGGTGATGCCGCCCTCCGGCCCGACCGGTCACCCCGTGCCGGCCTCCGCGCCCGCCACCGGTCCCGATGCCACGGTGCAACTGCGCACGGAGCAGACCGCAGGCCCGGCAGCGGATCCGGAGTCGACCGTCCGGCTTCCGCCGAAGTCGTTCGTCGCGGATCCGGAGTCGACCGTTCGCCTTCCCCCGAAGTCGATCGTCGCCGACCCGGAGTCGACCGTCCGGCTCCCGCCGAAGTCGTCGGCGGCGCCGGGCGCGGAGGAGCTGACGGTCCGTCTCGACGAGGCGGGCATCGCGTCCACCGTGCGCCTGCCCCAGCCTCCCCCGGGATCCCAGGCTCCCGGACCCGACCGTACGGTCCAGCTCAAGGCCCAGCCGCAGCCGCAGTTGGCGCCGGGCTCCACGCCGTCGCCGATGTCGGGGCCGATCCCCGCGGGCAGTGCCACCTTCCTCGACCCCGAGGTCTGGTCGACCCCCGCCACCGAGCGCACCACGCCCCAGCCCGCCGACCCGGTCGAACCCGGCCCGGGCCAGGACGGCGCCACCCCGCCGGACGGCCTGCGCCGCTTCGGCCCCGGTGTGCCGCCGCAGGCCGCCGCCGTCTGGCACGGCGAGACCCAGCCGCCGGCCGCCGAGCCGCCGCGCAAGCGCCGCCGCCGGTGGCTGCTGCTCCCGCTGCTGGTGATCCTCGCCGTGCTGGCGTACCTGGCCTGGCAGCGCTACGGCCACCCGGTGGTGGTGAAGGCCGTCTCCGTCCAGGCCGACGCGAGCGGACTGACCTGCGACGGCACCCAGGCGATCACCGGGACCCTGGAGACCGACGGCGGGAGCGGCGAGGTCACCTACCGCTGGCTGCGCAGCGACGGTACGGACTCCGGCGAGCTCACGCAGGAGGTGCCGAGCGGCCACCACTCGACCGAGGTGGTGCTGCGGTGGTCGTTCCACGGACAGGGCAGCATGGACGCGACCGCGACTCTTGAGGTTCTGTCACCGGGATCGCAGACCTCGGCCGCCTCCTTCACCTACACCTGCCGCTGACGGCCCACTCCCGGACCGCCCCGCTGTCACCCTGCGCCACGCAGGGTGGCCGGGGCGGTCCGCGGTTCGTGCGTGGTGGAGCGGTCGGCGTGATCCGCCGTCATCAGGGGAACCGCCGCAGGTGACGGAATGTGCACGGATTCGATCCGGGGCCCGTTCATCCGGTGATTCCAAGTCCTGGAGGCGCGTATTCCGGCGGCCTTCAGGAAGTGGCAATTCCGGTGCGGTCGATGAATGCGCAACAATTCCCGCCGGAATTTTCCGCCTGCTTGCCGTCGGGCCGGCCGCTCGCGTATGTACCATGAGAAGCAGGGTTGTTGGGCCCATGAACTCCTTGGACGATTACGGACGCAGGAGGAGTGTGGAATCAATGGCGATCTCACATCGGCAGTTCTTCCGCCAACTCAAGGGCAGAGTCCCGATCAACGTGAATCTGAGCGGATTCGACATCACTCGCAGATCCCCGATCCTGGTCACCGCTGCCCCGTGCAGTCTGGGCAGCGGCTTCTTCGACCCGGACATCAGGCTGAACGTGCACGGCCCGGAGATCCGCGTGACCAACGTCGTCCCGCACGGACCCGAGCCCGAGACCGGCGGTGTCGAGTTCATCCTCGACGTCGACGACCTGACGGATGTGGCCGTCACCATCACGGTGTTCGAACCGTGGAGCAGCTTCTCGATCTGACGAGCCCGGGAGGTCCACACCGCGTGGCTCGGTGAGCGGGCCCGGCCGGGCCCGGTACCGCGTCGCGCGGTCCTCCGGCCGTAGCCGTCAGGGCACCGGCCACTCGACGGCGCCGCGCCGCACCACCACCGGTCCGGCGAGGGTGCTCTCCAGCGACCGCAACTGCCCGACCACCACCGGGCCGGGGATGCCCGTGAGTTCGGCCAACCGGCACAGCAGGCCGCCCAACGCGTCGAACTCCCCGGCGCCCACGTCCCGGTGAGCCGTCATCGCCCAGCCGTCGGCCGCCGCTGTCAGCGCACCCCGGTCCGCCAGCAGCGCCGGTGGCCCACCGTGCGCCTCCTCCACCTCGAGCGCTTCGGCGAGACCCAAGCAGCCGCGCAGCTCGGCCAGTTCGCCGTCGCACAGAGTGCCCGGCAGGCGGATGGACAGCGTCAGCTCGTACGTGTCGCTCACGCACCGCAGCCTAGCGCCGCGCGACGGCCGCCCGCCGGGGAACGCCGGGACGATACTCGGCAGCGGATCAGGCGGTCAGTGGCTGCCCGACAGTTGGCACACGAGGCGGCCGGGTTGCTGCGGATCGGTCCCGGTGTGGCCGGGCCGGACCGGGACCGCGTTCGGCGCGGGCACGGCGGACCGGGTCAGGGCCCGGCACTGTGCCACCTCGGCGGGGGCGACGGTCGCCGCACCTGCGGGGTGAGCCCCGAGGGTGAGCCCGAATCCGCCGATCAGCAGGGCTGACAGGGCGGCAGTTCGGGCGCGGCGGGGACGGTGGGGGCGGTCGAGCGGCATGACACTCCTCGGTCCTGGCGGCCGGGCAGGGGCACCCGGCATCACTCACAGTTGCCATCGTGCGCGGTTCCGTTACTCAGCGCCACCAGTACGCGCCTGGTCGAGCGAATACGAACCATCCCGTCGGGGGGTGCCCTCTGGTCGGACTCGTCGGGGCGGGTGCCTCGATCCGGATGGTCGGATCAGCTGTCGATCGGACTACTCCGCCCTGTCGGTGGCGTTCCTTGACCGCATTGTTCGTGGCCGAAAGGATGGCGTCGGGCCGGAAGCGACAGCCGCTCCAGGGGCAGGTCCGGCCCCGCGGACCCACCCCGACTCCTCCTTCCGGGTGCCCGTACCCTCCGCGCACCGGGTGCCGACTCCCGACTCCCCTCGGAAAGGCGCAGGCCGATGGCAGGCAGCATCCAGGAGCGCAAGCTCCACCGTCAGTTCGAGCTGCTCGATCTGGACGGCAACGGCTTCATCGAGCAGAAGGACGTGGCGGAGTTCGTCGAGCGGATCACCGAGGCCGCGGGCGCCGAGGGCACCCCGCAGGGCGAGGCAATGCGCCAGGGCGCCGAGCGGCTCTGGCAGCAGTTGCAGCAGGCCCTGGACACCGACGGCGACCAGCGCATCAGCCGGGACGAGTTCGTCAGCTCGGCCGACCTGCACGCGGTGATGACCGAGGCGATCAAGCTCGGCGCAGCGGCCTTCGACGTCACCGACACCGACGGGGACGGCCGGATCAGCCTTCAGGAGTGGATCCGGATGGACCAGAAGATCGGGGTGCTGCGCGGCGACAGCGAACAGGGCTTCAACCGCCTCGACCTGGACGGAGACGGCTATGTCAGCCGGGCCGAATACGTGCAGGGCGTCGAGGAGTTCTACCGCAGCGACGATCCGTCCGCGCCCGGCAACTGGGCCTTCGGACGGTTCTAGCCGGCGTTGCCGGTTCACCGGTCCCGGGCTCCGTCACCGGACCGGCCCGCCGGCGCGGAGCGGCCCTTCCGCCCGGGAACGGACCGGGGCGCGGTCGAGTCAGACCGTGCCCCGGACCGCGCCGGGCCGTGCCGGGCCGTGCCGGGCCGTGCCGGGTCGCGCTCAGGCCTCCTGCTGGGTCTCCCGGGCGGACTCCGACGAGGCCTGCTGCGGCACCTCTGCCACCTGCTCCGGCCCGCCCTGGCCTGCGCCCGCCGACGTGGAGGCCGTCGGCGTCGGGGCGGCCGGTCCGGCCGGGGTCGGGGAGTCGTCCGCCGGTGCCGTCTCGGGCTCGCCCTCGGCCCGCGGCGCGGGCAGTCCGGCGACGCCCTCGCCGCGGACGGAGCTGTGGAGGTCGGACTCGTCGGCCTGGTGGCCGAAGTAGGTGATCCCCGCACGGCCGCGCCAGCCGGGGTCGGCGCAGACCAGGCCCTCGGGGTAGGCGGGGTAGCCGTAGGACTCGACGTAGTCGGAGTGGCGCTGGTAGGTGCGGCGGTAGACACCGTCGCCGTTGGCCGATCCGTTGTCGTTGGTGTTGCCGGAGACGACCGTGATGGTGGTGTCGGTGTAGGCGATGCAGAGGCCGGTGTGGGTGCCGCCGGGCCCGTCGGGGTTGCCGGGGGCGCCGAAGAACACCTGGGCGCCGATCGCCGGGTAGACGGAGAGCCGTCCGCGCTTCTTGAACCAGGCGCGTCCGACGGAGCAGGAGGCGGTGTTGGGGAAGCAGGCGGCGTTGCCGGTCTCCTTGGCGACGGCTGCCACGAAGTCCGCACACCAGCTCTCGGCGGGCCGCCCCATCTCCTGGGAGAAGCGGTTCCGGTTTCCGGGCCCTTCCCGGTAGCCGATCCAGGTCTTGGCCTTGTCGATCATCGCGCGTGCGCCGGGCATGATTCCTCCAAACGGCCGGGCCCTGCCAACGACGGTCGGCAGGGCCCGGTCACGGGAGTGGTGCGCGGACGACCGTTACTCCGGACGGAGGACGGCCGGCCCGCACCCGGCGGTGCTCAGCAGCGGCCGAACAACTCGCAGTCCTCCCAACGGGTACCGCCCGGAACCTCGCTCGCGGGGGCCTCGGTCGCGGCGGGGGTCGCAGCGGAGCGCGCGGCCGGCGCACCGAAGGACTTCACGCCGGGGGTGCTCGCCGGGGCGCTCGCGGGCGCGCTGCTGGGCGCCGCGGTCGGCGTGCTGCCGGCCGGGGCGGGGTGGCCGCCGGCGAGCCGGACGGCGATCGCGTCGATCACCGGGCGGGGGCTGGTCCCGGCGAAGTTGTTCAGCATGACGGTGAACGCCAGCCGACGGCCGTCCGGGGCGGTGGCGTAGCCACTGAGGTTGTCCACGCCGCTCATCGAGCCGCTCTTGGCGTGCACGTTGTCGGCGGCGGCGGTGCCGCGCATCCGGTTGGCCAGCGTGCCGCCGACCATCCGCTCGGGGTTGCCCGCCACCGGCATCGCGTCGTACCAGGCCTTGAACCACGGCTTGTCCTGGGCGACCTTCAGCAGCCCGGTCATCTTCGCCGGGGTGATCAGGTCGTAGCGGGACAGGCCGGAGCCGTCGACCTGGCGGCCGGCCGGGGTCTCCAGGCCGTTGGCCTTGAGGAAGCCCTTGACCTGGGCGATCCCGGCGGCCCAGGTGCCCTGGCCGCCCTTGACCTTGCCGAGCTCCTTGGTGAGGTGCTCGGCCAGGCCGTTGTTGCTGATCTTGAGCATCGGGACGATCAGCTCGCCGATCGGCTTGGAGTCGTGGCTGGCCAGCGGCTGCGAGGCCTCGCTCCCGCTGGCGGCGGCGACCGGGCGCACGACCCGCACCCCGTGGCGGGCGAGCGCGCCCGCGAACACCTTCCCGGCGTAGTCGGCCGGGTTCTCCACGGTGGTCAGGAACGAGGCGGGCGCCGCGCCGACGGCTATGCTGCCGGACAGGGCCAGCTCGTTGACGCCGCGGCGGCGCTCGACGCCCGCGCTGGTGCCGCTGCCGGCCGCGCCGGTGGTGATCTTCCCGACCGGCTTGACCGGCGCCTCGGCCGGGAACAGCGTGATGGTGGCGTCGTCACCGGCCGCCGCGCCGGGGGTGACGGTGACCTTGACGGTGTCCATCGTGTACTCGGTGTCGGTGGCGACCGTCAGACCCGAGATCTGCGGGCTGTAGGAGTACGCCTCGTCGTCCCAGGCCCAGCCGGGGCCGAGCGGGGTGGAGTCGTACCGGCTGCCGTCGGCCAGCACGCGGCCGGTGACGGTGGTGATCCCGGCGGCCGAGACCTGGGCGGCCAGGTCGTCCAGGTCCTGCGGGAGCAGGCTCGGGTCGCCGCCGCCGCGCAGGACGACGTCCCCGACCAGGGTGCTGCCGTGCTTGGTGCCGGTGGTGCGGACCTCGGTGGTGAACCGGTGGTCGGCGCCGAGCAGGTCGAGCGCGGCGGCCGAGGTGACCGTCTTCATCGTGGAGGCCGGGGTCAGCAGCGCGTCCGCCTGGTGCTGGTAGACCACCTGGCCGGTGGTGGTGTCCACGACCTGCACGCCCGCCTGGGCGCCCGCGAGGCGGGCGTCGGCGAGGATCGCGTCCAGGTCGGCGACCAGCGTCGGGTCGGCCGGGGCCGGGGTGTCGGCGGCGGCGGAGCCGACCAGCAGGGAGGCAGCGATGGCGGCCGCGGCCAGAGGCAGGGCACGGCGCTTCAGCTGAGAGGGCAAGTCTGCTCCAGGTTCCGGAGTGGCGAGGGGAGCGCAACACTCCGCGCCGTGCGCCGGGACCCCGGGCACGGGTCGGCAGCTGCCCCCCGTTTGGCGTGTGCCGGACAGATCATATCCTGACAAACCATCAGAAGATCCCGGCCGGCCGACCCTCTCACCAGCTACCACGCGCCGGGCGGCCAATACGTTGCACGCCCGGCCGTCACAACCGTGGCGGCCGCACCGTCATGCTCGGGCAGGCCCGTAGCGCCCCGGTATCGGCGTCCGGCGGGCGCCGCTGCACGCGGCACCCGCCGGAACCCCCGTCCGCTCGCGCTGGCCCCCGCCCGCGGCGCAGCCGTTCGGCCGCTCAGGCCGCCGCCTGCGGGGCCACCGCCTCGCTGTCCGCCTTCACGGCCTCCACCAGCCGCTGGTGCAGCTCCCGCGCGGTCGCCTCGTCCGGCGCCGCGACCGGACTGCCCGCCACGGTGAACCAGTCCAGTGCCCCGCTGTACTGCACGGTGAGCCGCGCCTTGCCCTCGATCCACATGGTGTGCACCGTGAGATCGCCCTTGATCACCCCGATCTCCACCGTCCGCACCCCGCCATGGCCCGCCAGAATCCCCTGCGTCGTCCAGGTCGCCCAGGTGTTCACCAGCCCACTCCCATCCGGTGCCGACGCACCGCCTCGCCCTGCCCCCACAGGTACCCACCCTGCGCCGACGGGAGCCCCCTGTCACCCGGACGGTCGCATCGCGCCCCTCGGGCGGGTGGCCCGGGCCCGGACTAGCATCGTCCTTATGGCAGAGCGACAGTTCGCGCTCACCGCGCCGCAGCTGGTACTCGACGCCGACGGTGACACCCGGGTGATGAATCCGGGCCGCACGTACCACGTCGGCCGCGACCCAGCGAGCGAGATCGTCCTCAGTGATCCCCGGGTTTCCTGGCACCACGCCGTCCTGCACGTCGGGGACGGCCACTGGATGCTGGACGACGTCGGATCGACCAACGGCACCTACACCGGCGGCCACCGGGTGGCGCACCTGGATGTGGGGCCCGGCAGCGAGCTGCGCTTCGGCAGCCCCGCCGACGGCCCGCGCTGCACCCTCCAGGCGCTGCCCCCGCCGGCCCCCGCCCGCCCCCGCCCGTCCGCCCTGACCTCGATCACCGGCTCCTACCGGCCCCCGACCACGGTCCGGCCGCTGCCCGCCAAGGTGATCAGGATCGGCCGCGCCCCCGACAACGACCTGACCATCGCCGACCTCTCGGTCTCCCGCTACCACGCCGAGCTGCGCGCCCGGCCGGACGGCGCCTACGAGATCGCCGACCTCGGCAGCCACAACGGCACGTACCTCAACGGCCAGCCCGTCCAGCAGCAGATCGTCGGCGAGCAGGATCTGATCGGCATCGGCCACGCGGTGTTCTGCCTGGTCGGCGACGAACTCCAGGAGTTCGTCGACACCGGCGACATCGACCTCGACGTGGAGGGCCTGACCGTCACCGTCGGGGAGGGCCGCAAACTGATCGACGGGATCAGCTTCCCGGTCGGCCAGAAGACCCTGCTCGCCGTCGCCGGACCCAGCGGCGCCGGCAAGTCCACCTTGCTGAACGCCCTCACCGGACTGCGCCCCGCCGACCTCGGCACCGTCCGCTACGACGGCCGGGACCTCTACCGCGACTACGCCGAGCTGCGCCGGCGCATCGGCCTGGTCCCGCAGGACGACATCCTGCACACCCAGCTGCCGGTCCGCCGCGCCCTGCGCTACGCCGCCGAACTGCGCTTCCCCGGTGACACCGAGCCCGCCGAACGGGCGGCCCGGGTCGAGGAGGTGATCGGCGAGCTCGGCCTCGGCAAACGCGCCGACCAGGTGATCTCCAGCCTCTCCGGCGGCCAGCGCAAGCGGGTCAGCGTCGCGCTCGAGCTGCTCACCAAACCCTCCCTGCTCTTCCTGGACGAGCCCACCAGCGGCCTCGACCCGGGCATGGACCGCTCGGTGATGCAGATGCTGCGCGGTCTCGCCGACGACGGCCGCACGGTCGTCGTGGTCACCCACAGCGTGCTCAGCCTCGACCTGTGCGACCGGCTGCTGCTGCTCGCCCCGGGCGGCCGGATCGCGTACTACGGGCCGCCCGGCGAGAGCCTGGAGTACTTCGGCTTCACCCAGTGGCCGGAGGCCTTCGAGGCGTTCGAGAACGAGACCGAACGGGACTGGGCCGGCCAGTACCGCTCCTCCACCCCCTACCGCCGCTACATCGCCTCCGCGATGCAGCGCCCCGGCGGCCAGGAGCAGCCCGGCCCCGAGGCCCCGCCCGCCGTTCACCCGGCGCCGCCACCGCCCCAGCGCTGGCACCGCCAGGTCGGCACCCTGGTCCGCCGCTACGCCAGCGCGCTGACCGCCGACCGGACCTTCCTCGCCGTGATGATCGCGCTGCCGTTCGTGATGGGCGTGATGGCCCGCGCCCTGGCCGGCAGCGCCCTGACCGTCGACACCGCGCTCAACGCGCTGCTCATCCTGTGCGTCGGTGGCGTGCTCACCGGCGCCGCCAACGCGGTCCGCGAACTGGTCAAGGAACGGACCATCTACCAGCGCGAGAGAGCCGTCGGCCTGTCCAGATCGGCGTACCTCTGCTCGAAGATCATCGTGCTCGGCACCATCACCGTGGTGCAGGCCGTGGTGCTGACCATGGTCGCCCTGGTCGGGGTCAAGCTCAGACCCGACGGCGGAGGCGGCGTGCTGATGCCGCCACTGGTGGAGATCACCCTCGCCGTCGCGCTGCTCTCGCTCACCGCGATGATGCTCGGCCTGGTCATCTCGGCGCTGGTGAAGAAGGAAGAGGTGACCATGCCGCTGCTGGTCCTGGTCGCCATCGTCCAGGTGGTCTTCTGCGGCGCGCTGCTCCAGCTGAACGGCGTCCCGGGCCTGCAGCAGCTGTCCTGGCTGATCCCCTCGCGCTGGGCGCTGGCCGCGATGGCCTCCACCGTCGACCTGCACGCGATCGTCCCCGGCGACATCACCTCCGACCCGCTCTTCGCCCACCAGGCCTCCACCTGGCTGATCAACATGGGTGCGCTGGCCGGGCTGGCCGTGGTCTACGGCGTGATCGTGGCCCGGCTGCTGCGCCGCCACGAGCCCGCCGTGATGCGGCGATAGGCGGCGGCGATGGGGAGCCCGTACGAGTTCCGTCCCACCCACGTCGCACCCGCCGACGGACTGCAGACCTGGGCCTCGCCGGACCCCTCGCGGCCCAGCATCCGCCTCGATGCGCTGCTGCCCGTCCGGCTCGCCGGCACCGAGGGCAACTGGGCCCGGATCATCTGCTCCAACGGCTGGTCCGCCTGGGTGGACGGCCGGATGCTGGTCGCCCTGCCGCACCGCCCGCCCGGCACCGGGCAGCCGATCGGCACCACCGAGGACCCGCGCCCGCTGCTGGCCGCCCTGGAGCACGCCCTCGCCGAGTACCGGCAGCTGGTCGACGAGTTCGCCGACGGCCGGATCGACCTGGAGGCCTACCGCGCCCGCAGCCGCGGTCTGCGACTGGGCGCCGTCCTGGACGGCACCCAGGCCTGGCTGCTCGACCTCGACCACAGCCGCTGGTACTACTGCGACAGCGCCCAGCTGCAGACCCTCGCCACCGTGGACCCGGGCGGCGCCGCCGACCCGGCCGAGCCCGGGAACACCCCGTGACCACCGCCGCCACGGCCGACCTCACCGGCCACCAGCTGGCCGGCTACCGGCTGGAGAAGCTGATCGGCCGCGGCGGCATGGCCGTCGTCTACCGGGCCGAGGACCTGCGGCTCGGCCGGATCGTCGCGGTCAAACTGCTCGCCCCCGAGCTGGCCCGCAACGACGTCTTCCGCCGGCGCTTCGCCCACGAGTCCAAGGTCGCCGCCGCCATCGACCACCCGCACATCGTCCCGGTCTACGAGGCCGGCGAGGCGGACGGCCTGCTCTACATCGCGATGCGCTACGTCCGCGGCCGGGACCTGCGCGCCCTGCTGGACCGCGAGGGCCCGCTCGACGTCGAGCAGACCGTCCGGATCGGCAGCCAGGTCGCCTCCGCGCTGGACGCCGCCCACGCCCACGACCTGGTCCACCGGGACGTCAAACCCGGCAACATCCTGGTCGCCGAGGGCACCGACCACGACCACCCCGAACACGCCTACCTGACCGACTTCGGACTCACCAAGAAGTCTCTGTCGCTCACCGGCCTGACCAGCGTCGGCCAGTTCGTCGGCACCCTCGACTACGTCGCCCCCGAGCAGATCTCCGGCAAGCCGGTGGACGGCCGCTGCGACGTGTACGGCTTCGGCTGCGTCGTGTACGAGATGCTCTCCGGCGGGCCTCCGTTCACCCGGGACGACGACCTCGCCCTGCTCTGGGCCCACCTGCACGACGAGCCGCCGCACCTCAGCGAGCACCGCCCCGACCTGCCGAAAGCACTCGACGAGGTGCTGGGCCGGGCCCTCGCCAAGGCGCCCGAGGAACGCTACGAGGGCTGCCTGCCCTTCATCGCCGCCCTGCGCGACGTGTCGCGCGCCCCCCGGGCGGCCGAAGCCCCGGCCGCCCCCGCCCCGGCCCCCACCGCGGTCGTCTCGCAGCTGATCCCGCCCGAGGCGGTCCCCTCCGCCGGGCCGGACCGGCCGGCGCCCGCGCCGCCGCTCTGGGCCTGGCCGGTCTTCGGCGTCCCCGAGCGGTAGCCGGACCCTACGGGGTGCCGGGCCGCCGGACGCGGGTGGCGACCAGGCCGCCGAGGAATCCGCCCACGGCGCCCCAGCCGACCCCCAGCGCCACCAGGACCAGCAGGTTCGGCCACAGCTCGGTGGCGCCCCGGCCGCCCATGCCCAGCAGCGCCAGGCCGAACGCCGCCGAGATCCGGGTGACCAGCCCGACCAGCAGCATCGCCACCGCCAGCGCCACCGCGAGGTGCAGGGCGTGCCGCCAGGGCGCCGTCCCCGGCCTGGTGTGCAACGCCATGCCGACCCCGGTCAGCAGCACGGCCACCGCCGCCAGCGGCAGCAGCAGCCAGGCATGGCCGTCCTGCTCGGCCAGCGAGCCCAGGTCGAGGGTGACGTCCTGGTTGGAACGCAGCACCGCGGCCAGCGGCTCGGGCATCGGCAGCCCGATGGTGTCCGTCACATGGCCGTGCCAGGACCCGCCGAGGCCGACGCCTAGCGCGATCCAGGCCAGGTTCGGCAGCGCCAGCGTGATCACCGCCAGCGTCTCGCGCGGGCTGCCGTGGACGAAGACCGCCAGCACCCCGATCACCAGGGCCAGCACCACGTACGCCAGCAGCAGGGTCAGCACGGCGTGCGCGGCGGGCCGCACGGCCGAATGGAAGCGCAGCAGCCGGGCCGGCAGCGGGGTCCGCCGGGACACCGCCAGCGCCAGGGCGAGCACCACCAGCAGCCAGACCAGCCCGAGCCCGGCCGCGGCGCCCGGCTCGACCTTGAAGCCGACCTCGGGTGCGCCGCCGATCAGCCCGCCGATCTCGTCCAGCAGGTCCTCGCCGGTGGAGACGGTGAAGCTGTGCTGCGCGCCCAGGGACACCAGCACCACGGCGACCACCCAGAGCGCCGCGGTCCGCAGGACCCGCCCGGCCAGGTCCCTGCCGCCGACCACGGCGTGCAGCCGCAGCGGACGCAGGAACACCGCCCCGGCGGTCAGCGCGCCGACCAGGGTGACCGACAGCGGCAGCGCCGTGATCCCGCCCTGCGCGGTGGCGACGAAGACCGCGCTGCCCTCCAGCTGGGTGGGCACACCGAGCGCCATCAGCACCGTCGCGGCCACCACCGCCCCGAAGCCGCCGCCCGGCAGGCCGTTGGCGCCCGCCAGCCACAGCCCCAGCGCGGCCACCACGGCCATCGCGGCGAGGGCCGCGACCACCGTCGCCAGCGCGGCCAGCCAGCGGTGCAGCTCGCCGGCGGCGGTGACGGAAGGAGCGCTCCGGTGGTCAGTCCGTTGCATGCCGACTCCTGGCAGGCCTGCCCCCCACCGCCCCGGCCGGGACCGGCCGGACCTCTCCAGCTTCGGGCCTGCCGCGGGTAACGGCGAACCGGTGACCGGGAAGTCGCGGAGTGCAGCGGTCGCACCCAGAATGAGGCGGCGGGGGGCCGCCGCTTTGACCCGCAGTGATCCGGAGGAGACCCGGTGAGTTCCCAGCCGCCGCCCGACCCGCCGCCCGAGCAGCCGTCAGACCCGGGTGCGGGCCCGTCCTCGCCGGGCTCGGGCCCCGGCTCCGGCCCGCCGGCCGGTCCGCCGTCCGGCCCGCTCTCCGGCCCCGGACAGGGGCCGGGCTCCGGATCCGACCGGACCCCTGGCGGGCACCCGCCGGTGGGTGCTGATTCCGGTCCGCTGACCGAGCCCATCGGCAAGATCCCCGACTCGCCGGTGCCGCCGGTGCCGCCGTCCGGCCCACCGTCGCGGCCGCTGGCCCCGAGCTCCGGCGGCGACGGGAAGCGCCCCTGGTGGCGCGGACGGCGCGGGGTCCTGGTGCTGGCGGGCGCGCTCGTCGCGGCCTGCGTCGCGCTGGTCCTGGTCCTCACCAACAAGCCGTCCAGCGTCGTCGACGTGGCCCTCACCCCGGCCGCCGACGTCGGCCCCGACCCGTTCACCGGCTCGGTCGCCGCCGCGGCCGTGGTCTCGCCCCCACCGGGCGCCTCGGCGTCGGCCGGCGGCACCCGCAGCGGCTCCGACCCGGGCCTGTACGGCGGCAGCAAGTCGGTGGCCAGCTGCGACGTCCCCCAGCTGGACCACTACCTGAACGAGAACCCGGACAAGGCCGCGGCCTGGGCCACGGTCGAGGGCATCCAGCCGTCCGACATCTCCGGCTACCTGGGCGGGCTGACCTCCGTCGTGCTGCGCGAGGACACCCGGGTCACCAACCACGGCTTCAGCAACGGCCAGGCCACCCCCTACCAGGCGGTGCTGCAGGCAGGTACCGCCGTGCTGGTGGACTCCCAGGGCGTGCCCCGGGTGCGGTGCGCCTGTGGCAACCCGCTGCTGCCGCCGAAGCACCAGGGATCGTCGGTGAAGTACAGCGGCATCCCCTGGCCGAGCTTCCACAGCGACGCCGTCGTGGTGGTCAGTCCGGCGCCCTCGCCGGTGCCCAGCCTGGCGGTGGTGGACCCGAACGGCGCAACGGTCACCAAACCGGTCGGCAGCGGCTCGGCCTCGGCCTCCGCCCCACCCTCCGGCCACGGGTCGGCGTCCGCCTCGAAGTCCGGCCCATCGGGCGGCTCCTCGCCCCCGGTCTCCGGGCCCTCCACGGCCGCCTCCTCACCACCGGCCCCGGGCCACTCCTCGGCCGCGTCGCCCGCGCCGGTCTCGCCCAACAGCCCCGCGGTGGGGCCGTCGTCGGGCGGCGCCTCGGTCCAGTCGCAGAGCGCGCCCGTTTCCAGCGCCGGGAGCGTCGCGCCGAACAGCCCCGCGGTGGTGGGGTCGTCGCCGGCGCAGTAGCGGGGCGCGCCCGTCCCCGGTACGGCCCGTGCCCGGCCGTGGGCCGACCGGGCGGTCAGCCCCACCGGCTGCCCCGGCCGGCCACGGCCGGCCGGGGGGTCCGCGCCGCCGGGTGGGCGTGCGCGTGGGGCGGCCGGCCGGCCGCGACCGCGTCGCCGACCGCCGCCTGGGCGGCGCCCGCCAGCGCCCGGCGGCCCGGATGGGCGCCCGGGACGATCGGCGGCAGCAGGGTCACCTCGCCGACCAGGCCGCGGGCGGACACCACCCGGCGGACCGACGCCACCAGGCCGTCGTCCCCGACGAACGCCGACACGGTGGTCGGCTCGCCCCGCCCCGTGCGGTAGCGGATCGTCACCGGCTGGACCGGCACACCCGCGTCGATCGCCGCCTGGAACAGCGCGGGCCGGAAGCGCCCGCCGCCGCGCCCGCACCAGGTGCTGCCCTCCGGGAACACCACCACCCGCTCACCCTGGCGCAGCGCCGCCGCGATCTGCCCGACCGTGTCCGGCAGCGACCGCAGCCGGTCCCGCTCGATGAACAGGGTGCCGCTGCGCGCGACGAAACCGCCGAGCACCGGCCAGGCGCCGACCTCGGACTTCGCCAGCATCCGGCCCGGCCGGACCGCCGCGATCAGCGCGATGTCCAGCCAGGACACGTGGTTGGCCACCAGCAGCGCGCCGCCGCGGCCGCCGCCGCGCTCCCCGGTGGAGCGGATCCGCACCCCGAAGCCGGCCGCCACCGCCCGCGACCACACCCGGACCAGCCACTCCCGCTGGGTCCGCGGCAGGCGCCGCACCAGCGGACCCACCGCGATCCCGGCCACCAGCACCGTCAGGCCCACCACGCAGCGCAGGACCCGGCGCGGGACGGAGACCGTCGCGGCCGGGGGCGCCACGCACTCCTGCGGGGTGCACGGCGCCGTCGGCAGCCAGGCGCTCACGACGCGGGGCCCGCTGGGGCGCTCTGCCCGGCCGACAGGAAGTGCCGCAGGTAGCGCGGGTCGGTGCGCTCCAGCGACAGCAGCACGTACAGGTCGGCGACGCCGAAGTCGGGGTCGTAGGCGGGCTCGCCGCAGACCCAGGCGCCCAGGCGCAGGTAGCCGCGGAGCAGCGCCGGGACGGGCGTGCGCTCGGGGCGGGTGATGCCGCTCGGGTCCCACGGGCGGTGCGGGCGGACCCGGTACTCCTCGGGGGCGAGGTGACGGGCGGCCATCGCGTCCCAGACGCCGGCCGCGGTGCCGCCGCCGTCGGTGAGCGGCACGGAGCAGCAGCCGGCGATCCAGGTGTTGCCGGCGTCGACCAGGTAGCGGGCGATGCCGCCCCACATCAGGTTGATCACCGCGCCGTTGCCGCGGTGCTCGGCGGCGATGCAGGACCGGCCGACCTCGACCATGTCGCCGCGGATGCCGGCCAGCTTCGACAGGTCGAACTCGCTGTCCGAGTACAGCCGTCCGGCGCGCT
This sequence comes from Kitasatospora sp. NPDC048540, assembly GCF_040651175.1. Classification (NCBI taxonomy): domain Bacteria; kingdom Bacillati; phylum Actinomycetota; class Actinomycetes; order Kitasatosporales; family Streptomycetaceae; genus Kitasatospora; species Kitasatospora sp. NPDC048540. The sequence goes on along the minus strand of NZ_JBEZIR010000066.1, from coordinate 24,370 downwards.
CGGCCTGGGCCGGGCGCAGCAGCCGGTAGGTGCCGACCACCTCGCCGGTGGAGTCGTCGCGCACCAGCAGGTGGTCGCAGAAGTCGTCGAACGGGTCGACGTCGAAGCCGGGCAGCGGGGTGTCGAGCACCGCGCCGAGCTCCTCGGCGAACACCTGGTGGCGCAGGCGCTGGGAGGCCCGCAGGTCGGCCTCGTCGCGGGCCAGCGCGACCGTGTAGGACGGCGCGGCGGCGGGCTTGGCCCGGCGGGAGGCGGGCACCGACGGTCGCGCGGCGCCGTCGGCGGTGGCCGGCAGCGTGAGAGTGGTAACAGCGGTCATGGCGAACTCTCCGTGGATTCGCGGACGGTGACGGGTGCGCGATGAGCCGGGCACCCGCGAGGTCCGGGACGACCGTCACGCGTTTGGCGTGGCACCCGTATGTCTCCCCGAGCGGGCTGGCGTCGCGGTGGCCATTCGGCGGAGCGCAGATGTGCACCGGCTGAAGGCCTGGCTGCGGCCCCCGGAGGGCCGGCCGGCGGCCCCGGGAGGCCGCCGGGCCCCGGGCCTGCGGGTGCCGGAACCGGACAGGCGCCGGTCACCTGTTGGTCGATGAGGCGTCAACGACCGGCCACCGGCCCCTGACAGCTTGTCCGCATGCCGATCCGGGGTGTGGCCACTGACCCGTACTGGTGCCGGACGCTCGGGTTCGCGGGCACGGCGGCCCTCGCGGTCGGTGGCCTGGCCGCGGGGGCGCTTCCGACCGGGGTGTCGTACGGGCCCCTGCACGGCCACCCCCGACTCGGGCTGCTGGTGGTGTACTTCGGGCTGGTTCTGCTGATCGCGGGCTGGCTCAGACTGGGCCAGGTGGTCCGCGGGCCCCACGCGCCCGGCCCGCGCTCGCTGATGCTGACCCTGGCGCTGTGGGCCGCGCCGCTGGTGGCCGGTCCGCCGCTGTTCAGCCGCGACGTGTACAGCTACCTGGCGCAGGGTGCGATGGTCGACGGCGGTCTGGACGTGTACACCCACGGCCCCGCCGACCTGGGCGGCCCGCTGGCCGAACAGGTGCCCGCGATATGGCAGTTCACCCCGGCGCCGTACGGCCCGGTGTTCCTGTCGCTGTCCGGCGCGGTGGCCGGGGCGAGCGGCCGGCACGTCTACTTCGGGGTGCTGGGCCTGCGGCTGGTGGCACTGCTCGGGGTGGCGCTGCTGGTGGCCCTCGTCCCGCGGCTGGCCCGCCGCTGCGGGGTCGACCCCGGCGTGGCGCTCTGGCTCGGCGTGCTCAACCCGCTGGTCCTGCTGCACCTGGTGGCCGGCGCCCACAACGACGCCGTGATGCTCGGACTGCTGGTCGCCGGGCTGGTCCTGGCACTCGCCCGCCGTCCGCTCTGGGCGGCCGGACTGGTGTGCCTGGCGGCCCTGGTCAAGGCACCGGCCGCGCTCGGCCTGCTACCGGTCGCCGCACTGTGGTCGCAGCGGCTGAAGGGCCGGGCCCGGCTGCTGCGGGCCGGGTCCGCCGTCGCGGCCGCCGCCCTGGGAACAGCCGCCGCCGCCACCGCCGCGACCGGCACGGGCTACGGCTGGATCCACGCGCTCGGCACCCCGGTGTCGGCCGGCAACTGGTCGCTGACCAGCGCACTGGGCCGGGCCACCCGGGGGCTGGCGGTGCTGCTGGGCGCCGGGCCCGCGGAGGGCGCGACAGCGCTGTGGCGGTGGCTCGGCCTGGCCGCGGCGGCCGCCGTCCTGCTGTACCTGTGGGCCCGGCGCCCGGTGGCCTCACCCGTCCACCTGCTCGGCCTGAGCCTCACCGCGCTGGTGGTGCTCGGCCCGGCGCTGCGCCCCTGGTACGCGCTGTGGGGCGTGGTGCTGCTGGCCGCCGCCGCGACCCACGGCCGAATACGCCGCTGGGCGGCGCCCGCCAGCGGTGTGCTCGCCCTGGCGGTGCTGCCCAGCGGGTTCACCCCCGATATCCCGGAACTGGCCGCGGCGGTCACCGGCGGCCTGCTGGCGGTCGCGGCGCTGTACGGGCTGCGGCTGCTGCCCGGCGACCGGCCGCTGGTGATCGAGGCCCAGGAGCGGGCGCTGTGGTGAGCGGGCCGGACGGTGGACGGATGACAACAGGGCGAGCGGGTACGGGCCGATCGGTGGCGGGACGCGTGGTGACAGGACGAGTGGTGGCGGGGCGAGTGGTGACAGGGCAGGGGACGGCCGGGAACAGGGTGAGCGGCCGGGCGGCGGCCGGCGGGCCGGGCACCGCCCGGCGGGTGCTGGTCCTGGCCGGGCTGGCGCTGGCGGTCGGCGTCTTCATCGCCGTGATCCCGGGCCACCGCGGCTGGTTCGACGTCGGGGTCTACTACGGGACCGTCCACCACTGGACCGGCGGCGGCGCGCTGTACGACTACGTGCACCCCAACAGCACGATGGGCTTCACCTACCCGCCGTTCGCGGCGGTCTGCATGCTGCCGATGGCCCTGGTGGGCTGGCACACGGCGGTGGCGATCAGCGTGGTGCTGAGCGCCCTGGCCGCCGCCGCGCTGCTGTACTGGCTGGTCGATCCGGTCGCCCGGCGGCTGGGGTGGAACCGGTGGTTCACCTTCGGGGTGGCCGGCTGCCTGCTCGGGCTGCTCGAACCGGTCCGCGACACCTTCAGCTTCGGGCAGGTCAACCTGCTGTTGGTGGCGCTGGTGCTCGCCGACTGGAAGCTGCTGACCGGCGCCCCGCAGCGCTGCCGGTACGCGGGCATCGGGATCGGTCTGGCGGCCGCGTTCAAGCTGACGCCGGCCGTGTTCATCCTCTACCTGGCCGTCACCCGGCGCCGCCGTGCCACCCTGGTCGCGGCCGGTACGGCGGTCGGCGCCACCCTGATCGGCCGGCTGGCGGCGCCCGAGGCCTCGCACGCGTTCTGGACCGACCTGCTGTGGAACACCAACCGGGTCGGTTCGCTCGGCTACGTCTCCAACCAGTCCCTTCAGGGCATGATCGCCCGGCTGGCACCGGACGTCCCCGGGCGCGCCGCCTGGGCGCTCGCCGTGATCGGGGTGCTCGCGCTGTGGGCGTACCGGGTGCACCGGGCCGCCGCCGCGGGCGACGAGCTGACCGGCTTCGCGCTGACCGGGCTGACCTCCTGTCTGATCAGCCCGATCACCTGGATCCACCACCTGGTCTGGGTCCTGCCGGCCCTGGTCCTGCTGGCCGACGCCGGCCTGCGCGAACCCGTCGGCTCGGCCCGGCGCGGCCGGCTGCTGGCCGCGGCGGCCGCCGGGTACGTGGTGCTGTGCAGCAGCGTGGTCTGGCTCTGGCGGTTCGACACCGCGGGGGTCGGCGGACTGATCGGCGGCAGCACCTACCTGTGGATCACCCTCGGGCTGCTGATCGCGCTGCCGGTCCGCCCGGCGGCGGCCGCCCGCAGCGGACGGCTGCTCCCGGGCGGCCTGCCGGCGGCGCCGGCCGACCTCGCGGGGGCGGGGGCGGGGGCGGGGGCGATGGTGCGGGCCGGCCTCGGCGTGGGCCGGGTCCGCTGAGGCCGGGCGCGTTCCGGCGGCGGCCCACGGTCGGAACCGGGCACGCACCGCAACCGATCCATCGGGCCCGGGGGCTTTTGCGGACATCGCCGGTCGAGAGGGAAGGCGCCGAGGCGCCCGTTCCGGCGCCCGGTGCAGGGGAGGCACTCCGATCCCCGGCGCCCGCACCGCCGGGCGGACGCGTGGCGTCGAGCGAGGTGGGAGCGGTTCGCGGCCGTCAGCAAGGGGGCGCCACGCCCGCCTTCGGCGGAACGGCCGGAGTGCCCCGGTGCTGCGGCCGGGCTGGAGCCGGTCGCCCGGGAGCGGATACCCTCGGCCTCGATTTCGCGCACCGCCGACGGGGTTCCACCGCTCCGGCGGCCCGCCGTACCCACCCTCGACGAGGACCAGTGACAGAGCACCCCACCACCGCCCGGCCGGGACCCGTGGCCGGCGACAGCCTGGTCCGGCCGTACATGCCGCCCGTCCTCGACCTGCCCGAGCCGCCCGGCCCGGTCGAGCGGCCCGTCCCGGTCCAGGCGCCGGCGCCGCTGCTTGCGCCGACGCCGCCCGTGGCGCGGCCGGCGGCCCGGCAGGAGCCCGCCGGGCGCGGGGGAGGGGCGGTGTCGCGGGCCACCCTGAGCCTTGCCGCCGCCGTCTGCCTGCTGCTCGGTGGCGCGGTGTACTTCGTCACCCGGTCTGCCCCGCCACCCGCGCACCCGGTCACCGCACCGACCCCGCCGGCCGTCCTGCCCGGTGCCGCCTCCGGTACCGCGCCCGGTTCCGCTCCGGCCACCGCCGCACCGGCCACCACCGCAGCGGCCACCACCGCACCGGTCCCGGAGCCGGTACCGTCGGCCAGCCAGGCGCCGCCCTCGCCCGCGGCCACCCCGTCCGCGGCCGCCTCCGGTCCCCGGACCACCGGCGCCGCCGCGCCGTCCGGCCCGCGCGTCCTCACCGTCGGCGACACCGGCCCGGACGTGACGGCCCTCCAGGACCTGCTCTTCGGGCAGGGTTTCACCTATGTGACCCGTACCGGCCGCTTCGACGAGGCCACCCGGCGCGGTACGGCCCAGTTGCAGAGCGACCGCGGTATCACCGGTGACCCGTCAGGTGTGTACGGCCCGAACACCCGGGCGGCCCTGGAAGGCCGCTGACCGGCGCGGGACCGCTCCGGGACCGCCTTGGGGCCCGCGTCCGCCCGCCGGATGGAAGACTGCGGCCATGGACTCCCCACAGCAGCCGACCGTCGCCGTACGCGGCGAGGCCGAGCTCGACGTCGAACCGGACCTGGCCGTCGTCCACCTGACGGTCCAGGCGCAGGACAAGGACCGCGGGCGCACCGTGCGGCTGCTGGCGCAGCGGCTGGACGCCGCCCGCGCGCTGCTGGCCGGATACGGCGACGCGGTGGAACGCACCGAGAGCGGCGCGGTCTGGGTCAACCCCGAACGGCCCGGTTCCAAGCGGGCCGTGGAGAAGGTCACCAGCTACCGTGGCAGTGCGCAACTGCACGTCACCGTGGTCGACTTCGAGGTGCTGGGCGAGCTGGTGGGCGCACTTGCCGGGCTGGAGCAGGCCACCGTCGCGGGCCCGCGGTGGGAGCTGCGCCGGGACAACCCCGCGTACCGGCAGGCCCGTACCGAGGCGGTCGAGGCCGCGGTCGAGCGGGCCCGCCAGTACGCCGCCGCGCTCGGCTCCGGGCTCACCGGCCTGCTGTCGCTGGCCGACCAGGGGCTGGGCGGGGCGGACCCGTACCCGGCGCCCGGGGGCGCGCAGACCCGTGGCGCGGTCGTGTACGGCTACGCCCAGGAGAGCCCCGAACTGGACCTTCAGCCGGCCCGGCAGACCGTCCGGGCGACGGTCGAGGCGCGTTTCACGCTGCGCCCGCCCGACCTGTCCTGACGGGCCGCCGACGCTTGGGGTGCCGGAGCGCCGGGCCGCCGGCTCAGCGCCTGGTGCCGCAGGCGGGGCAGAAGGCGGCGCCGTCCGGCAGCTGGGCGTGGCAGCCGGTGCACTGTGCGGTCTGTGCCAGCCGGTTGCCGCAGCCCGGGCAGAACGGTGTGCCGTGGGTCTCGGCGCGGCAGTGCGGGCAGACCAACTGCCTTGGCGCGGTGACGTCGTAGGCCTGGCCGGTCTGCTGGCCGTACGCGTAGGCCTGCTGCGAGACCATGTCGTTGAGCCCGCGCTGCTGGGCCGCGACCGCCTCGGCGGCGGTGTCGGGGGAGCAGCGCAGGCACAGGCCCTGGGCGGTGTTCCAGCAGCGGCCGCAGACGTAGTCGGTGCAGCGGCCGCAGCGGTTGAAGTGGTGCTGGGCGTTGGCGATGGCGCGCTGGAAGGCGGAGTCCCGGGAGCTGCCCCAGTTCGCCCCGGCCAGGCCGTCGGCGGCGCCGGTGATCCCGTTGGTCGCGCTGCCGCCGATCAGGTTCCAGGCGGCGCCGACGCCCTTGTTCAGCCAGCCCGCCACCTGTCCTGAGGTGAACGCCTCGAACGGCGAGCGCCAGGTGTCGTGGCACCGCTGGCAGGAGAACTCGAACTGGAAGCCGGCGCCGGTGCCGTGCTGCTCGCTGAGGTCGCGGTAGTTGTGGCTGAAGTAGATCTCGGTCATGGCGTCCCCCCACAGAGGTCGTCTCGTCCTGCGCGGCCGTTCGGGCGGCTGCCCGGTGCCCTCCCGGCACAGCGGCCCGTCCCGGCGGGTGGAACACCGCGGGAAGGGAGCACGCTGACCTCTACATCACTGTAGAGTCAGCTGGCGGGGCAGCACAAAGGCCCCTCGATCAACAGTCGGGTAACGATCACCCGGCCCTGGGGGAGAGCGATGGCAGACCGTCAGCGACCGGCCGGCCGGACGGCCCGGGCGGCCGCCGAGGCCGGCTGGCGGCCGCCGGAGGCCGAGGTCACAGCGGTGTACCAGCCCGTCGAGGTGCTGGCCGAGGACGGCACCTGGGCGCTCGGGCGGATCAACGCCTGGTGGCGGCCACAGGACGGGCCGGCCTGGTGCCGGGTACGGATTCTGCGGGCCCGCACGGCCCCGCGGTGGATACCGTTCGATCCTGAGCGGCTGGTCCTGCTGCCGGTCGGCGGGGTCTGAGCGCCACCCGCCGGTGAGCCCCGGCGGGCTCAGCCGAGGAAGGCGCGCAGCAGCGCGGCGGTGGCCTCCAGGTGCTCCTCGGTGGCCCGGCGGGCGGCGGCCGGGTCCCCGGCCAGGATGGCGCGGGCCATCGCGCCGTGCTGCTCGGAGGCGTGGTCGATGTTGCGGCCGAGCATCGGGATGGCGTTGAGCAGATCGTTGAGGCGGATCCGGGCCTCGGTGATGCTGGCGGCCAGCGAGGGGGAGCCGGTGAGTTCCCCGATGGCGAGGTGGAAGCGCGAGTCGCACTGCCGGTACTCCTCGGGGCTGGCCCCGTCCGCGTCGGCGAGGCGCTGGAGCAGGTAGCGGCGCTGCTCCTCGCCGAGGTCGCGCCGGGCGGCCTGCTCGGCGGCGCCGGTCTCCAGGACCAGGCGGAAGGTCAGCGCGTCCTCGAGTTCGGCGCCCAGGTCCTCGGCGGCGCGGCGCAGTTCGCCGACGTCGGGGGCGGGCAGCCGGTAGGTGACGAAGGTGCCGCCGTAGCGGCCGCGGCGGGACTCGACGTACCCGGCCTGCTGGAGCGAGCGCAGGGCGTCGCGCAGGGTCTCGCGGCTGACGCCGAGGCGGGTCGCGAGGTCGCGCTCGGCGGGCAGCCGGTCGCCGTGGCCGATCACGCCGAGCTTGATCGCCTGGAGGATCCGTTCGACCGTCTCCTCGAAGGCGTTGCCGGTGCGCACCGGCCGGAAGACGGTGCCTAGCTGGGGGTCCAACACTGCCTCCTCCACGCGGGAATCGTACTCAGCCGCGGGCCGGATCCAAGGGGGGATCCCCCTTGACGCCGAGGTTGCCGGGGGTGAACGATGCTCCGCACAGCCCAATGGTCTGCTTCCAGGCCATTGAGCGCAAGGAGGGCGCACCACGAAGACGTGGGCGCGCGTGTCGGTCCCGCCTCAATCCCCAGGGGTGCGCATGACTTCCGAACACCAGGCCGGTCCCCACTCGGCCGAGCAGACTGCCAGACCGGTGTTTCCGGCCGGTACCACCACTGTGTCCGACCCCGCCGAGCTGTCCGAGGACGAACGCCGGCTGCGCGAACTCGGCTACACCCAGGAGCTCGCCCGCTCGATGTCGGGCTTCTCCAACTTCGCCGTCTCCTTCTCGATCGTCTCCATCCTCTCCGGCTGCCTCACCCTGTACGGGATGGGCATGAACACCGGCGGACCCGCCATGATCACCTGGGGCTGGCCGCTGGTCGGCCTGATGACGCTCTGCGTCGGCCTCGCCATGGCGGAGATCTGTTCCGCGTACCCGACCGCCGGCGGGCTCTACTACTGGGCCGCCAAGCTGGCCAGGACCAAGGGCCCCGCAGCCTCCTGGTTCACCGGCTGGTTCAACTTCATGGGCCAGGTGGCTGTCACCGCCGGCGTCGACTACGGCGCGGCCTTCTTCACCAACGCCTTCCTCGACCTGCAGTTCGGCTTCGCCGCCAGCACCGGCCACACCGTCGAGATCTTCGTGGTGATCCTGCTGCTGCACGGCCTGCTGAACACCCGCGGCGTCAAACTGGTGGCCCTGCTCAACAGCGTCAGCGTCTGGTGGCACCTGGTCGGCGTCGCCGTCATCGTCGGCGCGCTCGCCCTGCTGCCCAGCCACCACGCCTCCGCCTCCTTCGTGTTCACCGAGTTCGTGAACAAGACCGGCTTCTCCAACGGCTTCTACGTCGGCATGCTCGGCCTGCTGCTGGCCCAGTACACCCTCACCGGCTACGACGCCTCGGCCCACATGACCGAGGAGACCCACGACGCGGCCCGCTCCGGACCCCGCGGCATCGTCAACGCCATCGTGGTCTCCCTGGTGGCCGGCTGGATCCTGCTGCTCGGCATCACCTTCGCCATCCAGGACTACGACGGCGAGATCGCCAGCTCCACCGGTGTCCCGCCCGCCCAGATCTTCATCGACGCGATCGGCACCACCGGCGCCAAGCTGCTGCTGCTGATCGTGATCGGCGCCCAGTTCTTCTGCGGCATGGCCTCGGTCACCGCCAACTCCCGCATGATCTACGCCTTCTCGCGGGACGGCGCGCTGCCCGGCGCCCGGCTCTGGCACCGGATCAACCCCCGCACCCAGACGCCCACCAGCGCGGTCTGGCTGGCCACCGGCGGCGCCCTGATCCTTGCCCTGCCGGTGCTGTGGAACACCACCGCGTACGCCGCCGTCACCTCGATCTCGGTGATCGGCCTCTACATCTCCTACGTGATCCCGGTCTACCTGCGGCTGCGCCAGGGCGACGCCTTCCCGCGTGGTCCCTGGCATCTGGGCCGCTGGAGCAGGATCATCGGCTGCGTCGCGGTCGGCTGGACGGCCGTGATCACCGTGCTGTTCATGCTGCCCACCGTCAGCCCCGTCACCGCCCTCAGCTTCAACTACACCCCCGTCGCGGTCGGTGTGGTGCTCGGGTTCGCCGGCCTGTGGTGGCTGGTGTCGGCCCGGCACTGGTTCACCGGCCCCCGCATCCAGGACGCCCCCGCCCCCGGCAGCCAGGAACTCCCGGACCACCACGGCGCCCCGGCCGACGAATTGGAGACCCCCCGATGACCGCCGCCCGGCTTACCCTCGACCGCCTGCAGGCCATGGTCGCGCAGGGCGAGATCGACACCGTCGTGCTCGCCATGACCGACATGCAGGGCCGCCTCCAGGGCAAGCGGGTCGCCGCCGAGTACTTCCTCAGCGACGTGGTCCCCAACGCCGCCGAGGGCTGCGGCTACCTGCTCGCCGTCGACATCGACATGAACACCGTCGACGGCTACCAGATCTCCTCCTGGGACAGCGGCTACGGCGACCTCGTCCTCACCCCCGACCTCGACACCCTGCGGCCGGTGCCCTGGCACCCCGCCACCGTCATGGTCCAGTGCGACGTCCACCACCACGACGGCCGCCCCGTCAGCGTCTCCCCGCGGCAGATCCTGCGCCGCCAGCTGGAGCGGCTCGCGGCCTACGGCTGGAGCGCGTACGTCGGCACCGAGCTCGAGTTCATCGTCTTCCGGGACAGCTACGAGCAGGCCTGGGACAAGGCGTACCACGGCCTCACCCCGGTCAACCAGTACAACGTCGACTACTCCATCCTCGGGACCTCCCGGGTCGAGCCGCTGCTGCGCCGGCTGCGCAACAGCATGGCCGGCGCCGGGCTCACCGTGGAGTCCGCCAAGGGCGAGTGCAACCTCGGCCAGCACGAGATCGCCTTCAAGTACGCCGATGCGCTCACCACCTGCGACGACCACGCGGTGTACAAGACGGGCGCCAAGGAGATCGCCGCGCAGGAGGGCGTCAGCCTCACCTTCATGGCGAAGTACAACGAGCGCGAGGGCAACTCCTGTCACATCCACCTCAGCCTGCGCGACGAGCAGGGCCGACCGGTGATGGCCGGTGACGGCCCGAACGGCTTCTCCCGCACCATGGAGCACTTCCTGGCCGGGCAGCTCGCCTGCCTCGCCGACTTCTCCCTGCTGCTCGCCCCCACCGTCAACTCCTACAAGCGGTACGTACCAGGCAGCTTCGCCCCCACCGCCGTCGCCTGGGGCCGGGACAACCGGACCTGCGCGCTGCGGGTGGTCGGCCACGGCCCGTCGCTGCGCTTCGAGAACCGGGTCCCCGGCGGCGACGTCAACCCGTACCTGGCGACCGCCGCGCTGATCGCCGCCGGCCTGTACGGCATCGAGCACCAGCTGCCGCTGGAACCGGAGTTCACCGGAAACGCGTACGCCTCCGACGCCCCCCGGGTACCGTCCACGCTGCGCGACGCGGTGGACGCCTTCGAGCGCAGCGAGGCCGCCGCCGAGGCCTTCGGCAAGGACGTCGTCGGCCACTACACCCACGCCGGCCGCACCGAACTGGCCGCCTACGACGCGGCGGTGACCGACTGGGAGCGGCGCCGCGGATTCGAGCGGCTGTGACCGTGCGACCCCTGATCGGCATCACCAGCTACCTCGACGAGGCCGCCTGGAGCGTCTGGCGCCAGCGCGCCGCGGTCCTGCCGCAGACCTACCTGGACGCCGTCTCCCGGGCCGGGGGCACCCCCGTCCTGCTCCCGCCCCAGGGCGGCGGCGTCGAGCGGCTGATCGGCGCACTCGACGGCCTGCTGCTGGCCGGCGGCTCCGACGTCGACCCGGCCAGGTACGGCGCCGAGCCGCACCCGCGTACCGGCCCGCCCCACCGGGCCCGGGACGAATGGGAGTTGGAGCTACTGTCGGCCGCGCTCGAGCGCGACCTGCCGGTGCTCGGCATCTGCCGCGGCCTGCAACTGCTGAACGTCGCGCTCGGCGGCGACCTGGTCCAGCACCTGCCGGACGAGACCCACCAGCGGCTGCCCGCCGAGTTCGTCCGCCAGGGCGTCCTGGTCCGCCCGGAGAGCCGGCTCGGCGAGATCCTCGGCCCCACCGCCCAGGTCAACTGCTACCACCACCAGGCCGTCGGCCGCCTCGGCACCGGACTGCGGGCCACCGCCTGGAGCGCCGACGAGAGCGTCGAGGCGCTCGAACTGCCCGACCGCGCCTTCGCGGTGGCCGTGCAGTGGCACCCCGAGACCGACCCGGACGACCCGCGACTGTTCGACGCGTTCACCGCGGCCAGCTGCAAGGAGGCAGCCCGATGACCGAACCCGACCGCTACCACGTGCTCAACCCGGCCACCGAGGAGGTGATCACCACCCTCGAACTGGCCGGGCTCGCCGAGACCGACGCGGCGATCGCACGGGCCAAGGCGGCCTTCGACGGCTGGCGCAAGGTCGCCCCCGCCGACCGGGCCCGGCTGCTGCGCGCCTTCGCCGCCGCCGTCGACGCCGACCGCGAGCGGCTCGCCGCCACCGAGGTCGCCAACGCCGGGCACACCATCGGCAACGCCCGCTGGGAGGCCGGCAACGCCCGCGACGTGATCGAGTACTACGCGGCCGCCCCCGAGCGGCTGTTCGGCCGGCAGATCCCGGTCGCCGGCGGCCTGGACGTCACCTTCCAGGAGCCGCTCGGCGTGGTCGGCGTCATCGTGCCGTGGAACTTCCCGATGCCGATCGCCGCGTGGGGCCTGGCCCCGGCCCTCGCCGCCGGCAACACCGTCATCGTCAAGCCCGCCGAGCTCACCCCGCTCACCGCGCTGCGCCTGGGCGAACTCGCCCTGCAGGCCGGCATCCCCGAGGGCGTGCTGCAGATCCTGCCCGGCCGCGGGCCGGTGGTCGGACAGCGCTTCGTCACCCACCCGGACGTCCGCAAGGTGGTGTTCACCGGCTCCACCGCCGTCGGCAAGTCCATCATGGCGGGCTGCGCGGAGCAGGTGAAGCCGGTCACCCTGGAACTCGGCGGCAAGAGCGCCAACATCGTCTTCGCCGACGCCGACCTCGCCAAGGCCGCCGCCACCGCGCCCTACGCGGTCTTCGACAACGCCGGGCAGGACTGCTGCGCCCGCTCGCGGATCCTGGTCGAGGAGTCCGTCTACGACGACTTCATGGCACTGCTGGAGCCGGCCGTGCACGGCGTGCGGGTGGGCGACCCGGCCGACGAGAAGACCGAGATGGGTCCGCTGATCTCGGCCGCGCACCGGGCCAGGGTGGCCGGCTACGTCCCCGACGGCGCCCCGGTCGCGTTCCGCGGCAGCGCACCCGAGGGCCCCGGCTTCTGGTTCCCGCCGACCGTGCTGGCGCCGGTGGGCCACGACGACCGGGCGTTCACCGAGGAGATCTTCGGCCCGGTGGTCACCGTGGTGCCGTTCCGCGGCGAGGACGACGCGCTGCGGATCGCCAACTCCACCGAGTACGGCCTGTCCGGCTCGATCTGGACCAGTGACGTCGGCCGCGCGCTGCGGGTGGCCCGCGGGGTGGAGGCGGGCAACCTGTCCGTCAACTCGCACTCCTCGGTGCGCTACTCGACGCCGTTCGGCGGCTTCAAGCAGTCGGGCCTCGGCCGGGAGCTCGGCCCGGACGCCCTCAACGCCTTCACCGAAACCAAGAACGTCTTCATCTCCACGGAGGAATGATCACCATGACGAAGCGACTCGACGGCCGGGTGGCGGTCATCACCGGCGCGGGCAGCGGCATCGGCCTGGCCACCGCCAAGCGGTTCGCCGCCGAGGGGGCCAAGGTGGTCTGCGTCGACCTCGACGAGGAGCGCGGCGCCAAGGCCGCCAACGAGGTCGGCGGCCTGTTCATCCAGGCCGACGTCACCGACGAGGCGGCGGTCGAGGCGATGTACCAGCAGGCCGTCGACCACTACGGCAGTCTGGACATCGCGTTCAACAACGCCGGCATCTCCCCGCCCGACGACGACTCCATCCTGACCACCGGCCTGGAGGCCTGGAAGCGGGTCCAGGAGGTCAACCTGACCAGCGTCTACCTGTGCTGCAAGTACGCCATCGGGCACATGCAGCGCCAGGGCAAGGGCTCGATCATCAACACCGCCTCGTTCGTCGCGGTGATGGGCGCGGCCACCTCGCAGATCTCCTACAGCGCCTCCAAGGGCGGCGTGCTGGCGATGTCCCGCGAGCTGGGCGTGCAGTTCGCCCGCGAGGGCATCCGGGTCAACGCGCTGTGCCCCGGGCCGGTCAACACCCCGCTGCTGCAGGAGCTGTTCGCCAAGGACCCGGAGCGCGCCGCCCGCCGCCTGGTGCACATCCCGCTCGGCCGGTTCGCCGAGCCGGAGGAGATCGCCGCCGCCGTCGCCTTCCTGGCCAGCGACGACTCCTCGTTCATGACCGCCAACACCTTCCTGGTGGACGGCGGCATCTCCGGGGCGTACGTCACCCCCGAGTAGACCCGCCCGAGCGGACCGGCCGGACCGGCCGGACACGACCGCGGCCGGGCCCCCGCGAGGGGAGCCCGGCCGCAGCCGTACGGTCGGTGACTCAGGCCGCCGAACCCGCGTCACCGCCGACCGCGAGGGCACTGCCGCCGACCGAGCCGGCGTCACCGCCCACAGCCAGGGCGTTGCCGCCGACCGCGGCGGCGTCGCCACCCACCGCGGCGGCCCAGCCGCCGACGGCGGCCGCGTCGCCGCCCACAGCGCCGGCGTTGCCGCCGACCGCGGCGGCGTCACCGCCCACCGCCCCAGCGCTGCCGCCCACGGCGGCGGCGTCGCCACCGACCGCGAACGCGCCGTGCGGATGGTCGGCGTCGGCGTCCATGTGTGCGGCGGCCGTGCCGGCCCCGCCGATCAGCGCGAGCCCGGCGAGGAAGGCGGCGGTGGTGACCTTGGCAATGCTGGAACGCATCGAGTCCTCCTGGTTGGGAAAGGGACGGGACCGATGATCCGGCAGCCGGGGCCGATGGCGTGCGAACCACCCCGCCACCTCACCCGTCCGGCGTAGCGCCGCCGCTGTACCGGCCCAACGCGCCGCGCGCACCCGCCCGGTGGCGGAGGATCAGCGCCGGGCGGCCGAGGGGATCTCCAGCTCGAACCAGACCACCTTGCCCTCGTGGGTGGCCCGGCTGCCCCAGCGGTGCGCCAGGTCGTTCACCAGGTGCATGCCCCGGCCGCCCTCGTCCTGCTCGCGGGCCCGGCGCAGCCGCGGCTCGTGGCTGTCGACGTCGGACACCTCGACGGTGAGCAGCTGGTTGCGGAACAGCCGCAGCTGCACCGGCGCCCCCGCGTGCACCAGCGCGTTGGTGATCAGCTCGCTGGTCAGCAGCTCGGCGTGGTCGCTGAGCGCGCCGAGCCCCCAGTGCTCCAGGGTCCGCCGGGTGAAGCGGCGGGCGTGCCGGACCATCGAGTGATCGCCCGCCAGCGACAGCATCGCCAGCCGGTCGCCGCCGATCGGCCGGGCGTGCGCCATGATCACCGCGACGTCGTCCTGCCCGTTGTGCGCGCCCAGCCGGTCGATCACCTGGTCGCAGGCCTCCTCCAGGGTGCCTCGGCGCGCCGCGACGGTCCGGCACAGCAGGTCCATGCCCTCGTCCAGGTCCTGCCCGCGCCGCTCCACCAGCCCGTCGGTGTACAGCACCAGCAGCCCGTCCTCGGGCAGCGTGAACGCCATGTTCTCGAACGGCACCCCGCCCACCCCGAGCGGCGCCCCCGGCGGCGGGTCCAGCAGCCGGGTGGTCCCGTCGGGGGCGGAGAGCACCGGCGGCAGGTGCCCGGCGCTGGCGGCCGTGCACACCCGGTCCACCGGGTCGAAGACCACGCACACGCAGGTCGCGAACTGGCCCTCGCCGATCGCCGCGGTCGCGTCGTCCAGCCGGCGCAGCACCCGGGCCGGGTCGATGTCCAGGGTGATCAGCGTCCGGGCGACGGTCCGCAGCTGGCCCATGGTGGCCGCGGCCCGGATGCCGTGCCCCATCACGTCCCCGACGATCAGCGCCACCCGGCCGCCCGACAGCGGCACCACGTCGAACCAGTCGCCGCCCACCTCGCTGATCACACTGCTCGGCAGGTACCGGTAGGCGATCTCCAGCCCCGGCGTGTGGTGCACGTCCTGCGGCAGCAGGTTGCGCTGCAGGGTCAGCGCGGTGTCCCGCTCCCGCCGGTACAGCCGGGCGTTGTCGATGCACACCGCGGCCCGGGCCGCCAGCTCCTCCGCCAGCGCCACGTCCGCCGCCGTGAACGGCTCAGGATTGCGGGTCCGGATGAACTCCGCCCCGCCCAGCACCGTCCCGCGCGCCAGCAACGGCACCATCAGGTACGAGTGCACACCCGCCTGGAGGCTCGGCTCCACCCGGTCCGGGTGCGCCACGATCCGCCGCAGCGCCGCCTCGTCCACGTGCGGCACCAGGATCGACCGGCCGCTGCGCAGGCTCTGCGCGTACAGCATCGCCGAGCGGGACGCCTCGCCGACCGCGTCGGCGGCCTTCGCCATCCGCCCGTCCTCGTCCACCTCGCCGACCGCGATGGCCCGCATCAGCACCGAACCGTCCCGGGGCACCGGATCCGCCTCGTCGCCCTGCAGCACCGACTCCAGCACGTCCACCGTGGTGAAGTCGGCGAACCGCGGCACCACCACCTCCACCAGCTCCTGCGCGGTGCGGTGCAGGTCGAGAGTGGTGCCGATCCGGGTGCTCGCCTCGTTCAGCAGCGCCAGGCGCTGCTGCGCCGCGCCCGCAGCCTCCAGCGCCCGCTGGCGCTGCTGGGCCGCGTCCCGCTCCCGGGTGTACAGCAGCGCGTTGTCGATCGACACCGCCGCCCGGGCGGCCAGCTCCGCCGCCAGCGTCAGGTCCTCCTCGTCGTACGCCCGGTCGGTGACGCTGCGGTAGAAGGTCGCCACCCCGACCGCCGCGCCGCGGGCGATCAGCGGCACCACCATCAGCGAGCGCACACCCTGCTCGCGGACCGCGACGGCCCGCTCCCGGTCGTCGTTGAACCAGTTCAGCGCCCGGTCGTCCATCTTCGGCAGGAACACCGGCCGCCGGTGCGCCAGCACCCAGGCGTTCGGCGTGGACGGGTGGAAGCGGTGCACCGAGCCCACCGGCGTCACCGGCGACATCCCGCTGCCCTGCACCGTGTGGTACGCCAGCCTGCGCAGCACCGCCGAACGGTCCGCCCGGCCCGGCCCCGGCCCGGTCGCCCCGCGCACCAGCGCGTCCAGCACCTCCACCACCACCGTGTCGGCCAGCCGGGGCGTGGCCATCTCGGCCAGCTCCCGGGCGGTCTGCCCGAGGTCCAGGGTGGTGCCGATCCGGGCGGTCGCCGTGTTCACCAGCGCCAGCCGGTCCTGCGCCGCCCTCGCCTCGCGCAGCGCCTGCTCCCGGGCCGCGGCGGTCTGCTGCTGGCGCTGGTAGAGCCTGGCGTTGTCGATCGCCACCGCCGCCCGGGCCGCCAGCTCGTCGCCGAGCGTCAGATCCGACTCCCCGAACGGGTCCCGCCCGGCCCGCCGCGAGTACACCACCATGCCCAGCACCGTGCCCCGCGCCACCAGCGGCGTGATCACCACCGGCCGCGGCACGTCACCCAGGTACCCCTTCAACCGCTCCGGCGGCACCTGGTCGGCCAGCAGCGGCAGGTCCCAGGTCGGCATGGTCACCGTCCGGCCGGTGGCCAGCGCCTCGGCGTACGCCGACTCGGGCGGCACCCGGTGCACCGACTCGGTCGGCAGGTCCTGCACCGGGTGGTCCGGGTCGACGGTCGCCACCGCCAGGCGCCGCACCCGCAGCACGTCCGGCGCCGAGGGGTGCAGATCGTTGCCGGTCACCAGGTGCTCCAGCGCGAACACCCCGACCGTGTCGGTCAGCCGCGGCACCAGCGCCTCCGCCAGCTCCCGGGCGGTGCGCCGCAGGTCGAGGGTGGTGCCGATGGACGCGCTGGCATCGGCCAGCACCGCCAGCCGGTCCTGCGCCCGGGCCGCCACCAGCTCGGCGGTGTGCCGCTCGGTGACGTCCACGATGGTGGAGCTGACGCCCAGCACCCGTCCGTCCGGCCGCTGCAGCCGGAAGTAGGAGGCCGACCAGGCGTGGTCGTGCGCCGGATCGCCGGGCGTGCGGCCGTGCGAGCGGGTGTCCACCACCGCGTCGCCGCCCGCCAGCACCTCCCGCATCACCGCCTCGATCTCCTCACCGTTGAGGCCCGGCAGCACCTCGGTGACGGTCCGGCCCAGGTGCTGCTCCACCGGCAGGCCGTTGATCCGCGCCAGCGCGTCGTTGAGCCGGACGAACCGCAGGTCGGTGTCGTACACCGCCATCCCGACCGGCGACTGGGTGAAGAACCCGTCCAGCACCGCGAGGTCGGACTGCAGCCGCCGCACCGCCGTCACGTCCGAGGCCACCGCCAGCACCAGCGGCTGCCCGCCCGGACCCGCGATCGGATGGGTACGGAACTCCAGGATCACGTCATGGCCCGACCGGTGCCGCACCGGGAACACCCCGGACCAGGCCCGGCCCGCGAGGATGTCCGCGAACAGCGCCGTCACCTCCGGCCGCTGCTCGGCCGGCACCAGCAGCTGCGCGGCGGGCGCCCCCACCGCCTGCGCCGCGCTGTATCCGAGCAGCGCCTCCGCGTCCGGGCTCCAGTGCAGGATCCGGCCGTTCTGCGCGATCAGCGCCGTGGCGATCGGGACCGCCAGCAGGCTGTCGGCAGCCTGCCCGCCGCGCCCGGGCCCGCCCGGCTCGGGCGGGACGAGGGAGCGGCGGGTCGGGGGGACGATCCTGTGCTGCTGCTCATTGGTGTCCATCGAGGCACCCGTCCGGAAGTCGGCGTTCCGCCCTGCCATCGTCGCACGGCCGCCGCGGCCCGGCCCAGCCCGGGCCCGGCGCATTCCCCGCCGGGCCCGGGCCGCCGGCCGGCGGCCCGCACGGATTGGGTCCCGGTCCGCCGGGATGGTTGGCTGGGGGCCGGTGCAACGAAGCAGACGGAGGTCGTCCGGCCGATGAGGCGCAAGTCCGGGGTACCCGCGAGCCCCCTCCCGCAACGCCGGGGAGTCGACCCGGTCCGGCTGCGGCTGCCCGCCGACGGCACCTGGCCGACCGCCCTCGCGTACCTGCTGGAGCGCTACGGCGCCGCCGTCGGCGCCGAACGGCTGGCGGCGATGATGGACGGCGGCGAGTTCGTCGCGCTCGACGGCCCGGTCACCGCGCACCGCCCGTACCGGCCCGGCGAGTACCTGTGGTTCCACCGCGAGCTGCCCGCCGAGACCCCCGTCCCGTTCGCCGTCGAGGTGCTCCACCGGGACGAGCGGCTGGTGGTCGCCGACAAGCCGCACTTCCTGGCCACCACCCCGCGCGGGCGGCACGTCACCGAGACCGCCCTCGCCCGGCTGCGCCGTGACCTCGGCCTGCCCCGGCTCAGCCCGGCGCACCGGCTCGACCGGCTCACCGCCGGCCTGGTGATGTTCGTCGCCGACCCCCGGCACCGCGGCGCCTACCAGGGACTGTTCGAACACCGGCTGGTCCGCAAGGAGTACGAGGCGGTGGCCCGCTTCGACCCCGCCCTCCCGCTGCCGCACACCGCCCGCAGCCGGATCGTCAAGGAACGCGGCGAACTCGCCTCCCGCGAGGTCCCCGGCGAGGCCAACGCCGAGAGCCGGATCGAGCTGATCGACCACCGGGCCGGCCTGGCCCGCTACCGGCTGCTGCCGCACACCGGCCGCACCCACCAGCTGCGCCTGCACATGTCCGCCGCCGGGCTGCCCATCCTCGGAGACCCGCTCTACCCCGAGGTGCTCGCCGAACCCGCCCCGGACGACTTCCGCCGCCCGCTCCAGCTGCTCGCCAGGCGGCTGGAGTTCACCGACCCGGTGACCGGCGAGGCACGGCGGTTCGAGAGCCGCCGCCAACTGGCGGCCTGGACCGACCCGCAGGCCTGGACGGCCGGCGTCTGACGGCCGGGGGCCGCCCCCCACGTGCCCTTACCCGGCCTCCGGCCGCGAGGCGCCCCCACCCGGACGCACCGGCGAATCGCCCGAGTGCGGCCCGGTACGAGGGCGCTTCGCCCGGCACACCCCGCCGGGCGCCCACCGCCGCGCGCCGATCCGACGCGAACTGTCGGATACCGCCCCTAGGCTCCGCCCATGGGCATGATCGGCAGGTATCTCCGGCTCGGCGCAGCGGAGTTGGAACGCGCCGCGGACGAGCCGGGCTGGGCCCGGGCGTTCGTGGCCGAGCTGGACGGCGGTGCGGACGGCGCCCGGGCCGGCGGCTGGGCACGTCTGCACGACACCGGGAAGGCCTGGCAGGCGCTCGACTTCCTGCTGCGCCGCCACGGGTTCCCGGTCGACCTCGTGCACGGCGAGGAGGAGCTCCCCGGCGCGGGGGACTGGGGGTACGGGCCGCCGCGCCGGCTCGCCCCGGACCGGGTCCGGACGGCCGCCGACGCCGCCGCGGCGATCTCCCCCGGACAGCTGACCGACGGGGTACGGGCCGCCGACCTCGCCGCGGCCGGGCTCTACCCGCCGAGCCTGTGGACCTCCGAGGACTGCCTGTACCTGCTGAGCGCCGAGTACCGCGCACTGGCCGACTTCCTCAGGGCGGTGGCGGCTCGCCGGCACGGTCTCCTGGTCTGGATCGACTGATGGACCGACCGGGCCCTCAGGCCGGCAGCCCGGTCGCCAGCGCGCGGACCGCGGCCACCGTGTCCGCCTCCTCGGCCAGCTTGTCGTCCCGGTAGCGGACCACCCGGGCGAAGCGCAGCGCCAGGCCCGCCGGGTAGCGCGGGCTGCGCTGGATCCCGTCGAAGGCGATCTCCACCACCAGCTCCGGGCGCACCAGCACGGCGTGCCCGTCCCGGCCGCTCTCGCGGGCCAGCAGCTCGCGGGTCTGCCAGACCAGCAGCTCGTCCGTCAGCCCCTTGAAGGTCTTGCCGAGCATCACCCACGGCGGCAGCCCCGGCTCACCGGCCGCCCGGGCACCCAGGTGCAGGTTGCTCAGGAAGCCGCGGCGCCGGCCCGACCCCCACTCCGCGGCCAGCACCACCAGGTCCAGCGTGTGGTGCGGTTTCACCTTGATCCAGCCGGCGCCGCGCCGCCCTGCCGCGTACGGCGCCTGCGCGTCCTTGACCAGCACCCCTTCGTGGCCGCGGCCCAGCGTCTCGCGCAGGAAGGCCTCGGCCCGCGCCGGGTCCGCGGTCCGCACCGCGGGCACCCGCAGCTCCGCCGGGACGACCCGGGCCAGTTCGGCCCAGCGGCGCTCGGCGGGCAGGTCCAGCAGATCGGTGCCGTCCAGGTGCAGCAGGTCGAAGAAGTACGGCGTCAGCGGTGTCTCGGCGCGCAGCCGGGCCGGGTCCTGCCGGGAGGCCGTGCGGGCGCCGGTGACCTGGAACGGCCGCGGCCGTCCGTCCGGGCCGAGCGCGATGGCCTCGCCGTCCAGGACGGCCGCGCGGACCGGCAGCGCCAGCGCCGCCTCGACCAGTTCGGGAACCCGGGCGGTGATGTCGTCCAGGCCGCGGGTGAAGACCGCCACCTCGGGCCCGTCCCGGTGGACCTGGACCCGGACACCGTCCAGCTTCCACTCCAGGGCGGCCGGACCCTCGATCCGCGCGAGGGCGGCCGCGGTGTCCGGTGCGGCCGCCGCCAGCATCGGCCGCACCGCCCGGCCCACCTCCAGGGTGAAGGCGCGCAGCGCCGGGGTGCCGCCGCCGAGCGCCGCCTCGGCGACCGCCCTGGCCGAGCCGCGCAGCATCAGCGCCCGGCGGACCGCCGCCGCGGGCACCCCGGCGGCCTTGGCGACGGCGTCACCCAGCAGCGCGTCCAGCGCGCCCTGGCGCAGGTCGCCGGCCAGGACCCCGGCGAGGAGTTCCTGCTCGGGGCCGGTCGCCCGGTCGAACAGCTGGTCCAGCTGCCGGCGCCGCCCGGCCTGCGCGCCGGGCCCGTGCACCGCGGCGATCGCGGCCAGCGCCGCCTCCGTCTCCAGCACCCCGAGCGAGGGTGCCGCGGCGGGCGGGGGCAGGTCGCGCAGGGCCGCCGGGCCCACCCCGATCCGCCCGCGCCTCGACTCGCCGGACAGCAGGGCGACCGCCGCCGCGCCCTCGGCCGGTCCGAGCGCGCCCAGCAGTCCGGCCAGCAGCCCGATCTTGGCGTTGCGGGCCGGCTCGGCGGCGACGGCGCGGGACGTCTCGGCGACCAGGTGCAGCACGGCGGCCTCCTCGGGCTGGTCCGGCGGGTCCCCCGGCCGTACGCGCATGCCGGGCATCCCATGCTGGCCGGTCGTCGACTCCCGCGCCTGCCGACGCCCGCGGGTGGCCCCGGCCGCGGGTGCGCGGGAAGCTGGTCGGGAGGCCGCGGCCCGAGCGCCGGGCCGCCGAGCGAGGGCCGGAGGACACCATGACCACTGCCGCACACCCCGCCCGGCCCGTGCCGCGAGGTCCCCGGCCGGCCGAGACGCCGGAAGGCGAGTCGAGCACCAGCCACGAGATCTCCACCCCCGAGGCGCCCGAGCTGCACAACGCCTGGCCGGGCTGGGCCCCGCTGGCGCTGATCTCGCTGGTGGTGCTGGCCTGCGTGCTGTTCATGGTCGGCCGGATCTTCTCGATCTGAGCCGGTCCCCGGGCCGTCCCGTGCTGCCGGTACCCGGCCCGGGAGCCGTCACCCCTGCCGATTACCATGTGTGACGTTCCGACTGCACATGGAAGTGGTGGTTGCGCTGAAATCCTTACGCCTGCTCCCGGCCGTCGCCCTCGCCGCGGCGCTGGTCTGCTCCGCCGCCGGCCCCGCAGCGCCGCTCGACGCCGGGCGGGGACCGGCCGACCCGGTGTACCCGGCGCTCGGCAACGCCGGGTACGACGTGCAGTGGTACGACCTCGCCTTCACCTACCGGGCCGACACCCGGCGGGTGGACGCCACCGCCACCGTCACCGCGCTGACCCTGCGGCGGCTGCCCCGCTTCGAACTGGACGCCGCCGGGCTGGACGTGCGCGCCGTACGGGTCCAGGGCACACCGGCCGCGTTCCGCGCGCACGGCGAGAAGCTCGAGGTGGTGCCGGCCCGCCCGGTGGCGCCCGGCACCCCGATGGCGGTGACCGTCGACTACACGGCCGACCCGCACGCCGCCGGGCCGCACACCGGCTGGGTGCCCACCGAGGACGGGTTCGCCGTCGCCGGCCAGCCGGACGCCGCGCACACCGTCTTCCCGTGCAACGACCGTCCGAGCGACAAGGCCGGGTTCACGGTCAGCGTCACCGCCCCCGACGCCCTGTTCGGCGTCGCCAACGGCTCGCTCGCCGCGACCGTCTCCCAGGGCGGCCTCACCCGCCGCACCTACGTCTCGCGCGACCCGATGGCCTCCGAGCTGCTGCAGGTGTCAGTCGGCGACTACACGGTGGTGCGGCGCACCGGGCCGGGCGGCCTGCCGCTGCGCGACGTGGTGCCCACCCGCCGCGCCGCCGCCACCGAGCCGGCGCTCGCGCTGACGGCCGGCCAGCTCGACTGGCTGGAGCAGCGGCTCGGCCCGTTCCCGCTGGAGACCTACGGGCTGATGCCGGCCGACACCGACGATCCGGCGGCCTTCGACTTCACGGGCCTGGAGACGCAGACCCTCACCGTCTACAAGCCCGCCTTCCTGCTCCAGCCGGAGCAGAAGATCGGCGCGCACATGATGCACGAGCTGGTGCACTCCTGGTTCGGGAACAGCGTCACCCCCACCACCTGGGCCGACCTGTGGCTCAACGAGGGCCACGCCGACTTCTACGGGCTGCTCTACCGCTACGACCGCGGCTGGCCCGACAGCGGAGGCCTCACCACCCTGGACGCCCGGATGAAGGAGACGTACCGCCACGGCGACCAGTGGCGCCACGACTCCGGACCGGTCGCCGCGCCCACCGCCGCGAACCTCTACGACACCCAGCGCTACCTCGGCGGCGCCCTGGTCCTGTACGCCCTGCGGCAGGAGGTCGGCGAGCAGGTCTTCGACCGGATCGAGCGGGAGTACCTGCGCCGCTACCGGGGTGCCGACGCGGGCACCCGCGACTTCGTCGCGACCGCCTCCAGGGTGGCCGGCCGCGACCTCGGCCCGTTCCTGGACGCCTGGCTCTACGGCGACCGCACCCCGCCGATGCCCGGCCACCCGGACTGGGCCACCGGCCCGGCCACCGGGCGGCAGCGGGCCTTTGCCGCGGTCCCCCGCGGCAGCGGCACACTCTGAGGGCGGCACCCGGCGGGCCGCCCGCTCACCGGCCCAGGTCGGCCAGCACCTCCCGGGCCGCCCGCGCGCCGGAGGCGAGCGCGCCCTGCACCGACCCGGTCGCCCGGTGGTCCCCGCAGACGTAGCGGCCCGGCCCGAACCGGGTGGTCCGGCTGAGCAGCAGCGGCACCGGCATCGCCGGCAGCGCCGCCGGGATCCGGTACGTCGCCAGGTGCTCCCAGCCACCCGGGTCGCAGCCGTACAGCTCGCCCAGCCGGGCCCGGACGGCCGGCTCGTCCACCTCGGTGCCCAGCACCGAGGTGGACACCAGCGCCCGGCCGTCGCCGGACAGCCCGGGTGCCACCTGGGAGAGCACCACCGTGTTCAGCACCGGCCCGTCCCGGTCCACCACCAGCGTCGGCTCGGCCAGCGGCGGGCGGGCGGCGGCGTGGTACAGCGTGCTGACCGCCCGCATCGGCGGCACCGCGAGCCCAGGCAGCAGCTGCGCCGCGGTCGCCGGGTCGGTCGCCACCACCACCGCGGGGGCGGCGACCTCGCCGCCGTCGGCGAGCAGCACCCCGTCCCCGGTGAGCTCCGCGACCGGACACTCCGGCCGGACCGGCAGACCGGCCGCCAGCTGCTCGGGCACCGCGCCGATCCCGGTCTGCGGCAGGCACAGGCTGCCGCGCAGCAGGCTGCGCCAGACCAGGTGGAAGAAGCGCCCGGAGGTCTCCAGGCCGTCCTCCAGGAACACCCCCGCCAGGAACGGCCGCAGCAGCGTCTCCACCCCGTGCGCGGAGATCCCGGCCGACCGCAGCGCCGCGTAGGTCGGCGCCTCGCCCGCGCGGCGCAGCAGCGCGGCGGGCAGCGCCGCGTCCCGGGCCCCGAGCAGCCCGAGCGCCGCCAGGTCGCGGGCCGAGGCCAGCTGCCGCAGGCCGGCGGCGTCGCGCGGACGCCTGGTCGGGTCGGCGAACAGCCCGCGCCCGTCCGGCCCGGCCACCAGGAAACCCGGGGTGAACGGGTGCAGCCGCAGCGCGCGCAGCGTCATCCGGCGCCGGACCTGCGGGTAGGAGGTGTTGAACACCTGGAAGCCGCGGTCCAGCCGGAACCCGTGGACCAGATCGGTGCGCATCCGCCCGCCGACCCGGTCCGAACCCTCCAGTACCAGGACCCGCAGGCCGCCCGCCACCAGGTCCTGCGCACAGGCCAGGCCCGCCAGGCCGGCCCCGACCACCACGGCGTCGACGGTCACGGCCGCGCACCTCCTCCGCTCGCCCGGCGGGCCTACCCGCCGCGGTGGGCCGCGCCGCCCGCGGCCC
>NZ_JBEZIR010000065.1:0-46206 GCF_040651175.1 Kitasatospora sp. NPDC048540 | reverse complement strand
ATCGAGGTCTCCCGGCGCAGCGGCGCCCCGCTCCACCTCACCCACGCCACCATGAACTTCGGCGTCACGCCCTGGTCGCGCTGCTCGCCGACGAGGCGCTGCGCGGGGCGCCGGCCGCCGGGCTGGCCGAGGCCGAGCACGGTCTGCGGGCCACGCTCGGCCGTCTGGAGGCCGCGCAGGCGGACGAGGTCCGCCGCTGCCGGCTCGCCCGTGAACGCTCCGAACTGGCCGAGGAGCGGGCCCGGGCCGAGGACCTCGCCGAGGACGCCCAGGAGTGGCTGGTCGACTACGACGGCCGCTTCAAGGTGCTGCAGGAGGAGCAGGCCGCCGCCCGGGCGGCCGAGGCCCGGGTCGAGCAGCTGGACCTGCGCCGGGCCGAGCTGACCGGCCGGCTCACCGCGGCCCGGCGCCGCGACGCGCTGCTGGCCGAGCTCGCCGACGCCGAGCGCACCGCACTCGACCTGCGCGGCCGCGCCCAGGACGCCCGGGCCAGAACCCTGGACCTGCAAGAACGCCGGCTGGCGGGTATGGCCGCCGAACTGGCCGGTCAGCTGGCCCCGGGCGAGGCCTGCCGGGTGTGCGGCTCGGCCGAGCACCCGGCGCCGGCCCGCCCGGCCGGCACCCCGGTGACGGCGGCGGACGAACGGCAGGCCAGGGCGGCCCAGCAGCAGGCGGAGGCGGCGGCCGAGGACGCCGAGGACGCCCTGACCGCCCTGCGGGTGGACGAGGCGGCGGCCGCCGGTACGGCCGGTACCCGCGCCGTGGCCGAGCTGGCCGCCGAGCTGGCCGGGGTCGAGCACGGCCGGGCCGAGGCGCTGCGGGCCGCCGACGGGCTCGGTCAGCTCGGGCAGCGGATCGACCAGCTGGCCTCCGAGCAGCGCACCCGGCAGGAGCGGCTGCGGGAGGCCGGCGAGCGGACCGCCGCGCTGTCCGCCCGGCTGCAGGCGCTCACCGCCGAGGGCGAGGAGCTGGACCGGCGGCTCGCCGCGGCCCGGGGTGACGCCCCGTCGGTCGCCGCCCGGGCGGCCGCGCTGGCGGGGCTGGCCGATGCGGTGGCGGCCGCGCTGGCCGCGGCGCACACCACCGAACGGGCCGCGGCCCGGCTGGCCGAGGCCGAGCTGGAGCTGGGTGCGGCCGCGCTGGCGGCCGGGTTCGCCGGTGCTGGCGCCGCGGAGGCGGCCGTACTGCCGGCCGCCGAGCGTGCCGCGCTGCGCGAGCGGCTGGAGCGGCTGGCGGCGGAGCGGTCCGCCGCCGAGGCCAGGCTGGCCGATCCGGAGCTGATGGCCGCCGCCGCGCAGCCGCCGGTCGACCAGGAGCTGGCGCAGGCCGCGCTCGGGCGGGCGACGGAGCGGCTGCGCCGGGCCGCCGCCGAGGAGAGCGCCGCCCGGGAGCGCTCGGCCGCCCTGGCCCGGTTGGGCGCGGCGCTCACCACGCTGGCCGCCGACCTGGCGCCGGCGCTGGACCGGTACGGCCGGATCAGCCGGCTGGCCGCGCTGGTGGCGGGCGCGCCCGCGGACAACGCGCTGCGGATGCGGCTGGAGTCGTACGTGCTCGCGGCCCGGCTGGAGCAGGTCGCCGCGGCCGCCAGCGACCGGCTGGTGAAGATGTCGGGCGGCCGCTACACCCTGGTCCACAGCGACGGGCTGGTGGCGGGCAACAAGCGTTCGGGGCTGTCGCTGCGGGTGGTCGACGCCTGGACGGGCAGCGAGCGGGACACCGCCACCCTCTCCGGCGGAGAGAGCTTCTTCGCCTCGCTGGCCCTCGCACTGGGTCTGGCCGATGTGGTGACGGACGAGGCCGGTGGGATGCCGCTGGACACCCTCTTCATCGACGAGGGGTTCGGGAGCCTCGACGAGCAGACCCTGGAAGAGGTGATGGACGTGCTGGACGGCCTGCGGGAGCGCGACCGGGCGGTCGGGATCGTCAGTCACGTCGCCGATCTGCGCAGCCGGATCCCGGCCCAGCTGCTGGTGCGCAAGCACCGGCACGGTTCGACCCTCCGGCTGGCCGGGCGCGAGGACGCCTGAGCGGATCCCCGGCCGGGGCGGACCCGGCCGGCGGGAGGGCCGGGCGGAGGGGTCAGCCCGAGCAGGCGATCCGCTGGGCCTGCTGCCAGGTGCAGACCGGGCAGAGGGTGCTGCCCGGGTGGTCGGCGGGGTACTCGGTGGGCTCGCCGCAGAGCACGCAGTCGGCGCGCGGGCCGGTGGGCGCGGGGTCGGGGGTCAGGCCTGCGGCCGGGTCACCGGCGGGCGCGAGTTCGCAGGCCGCGGCGCCGGCCGGGCGGGCAGTCGGCTCGGGGGTGTCCGGGTCCGTCATACCGCCTTCCTACCCGCCGGACCCGGCTGCCCGCAAGGAGCGGCCGGGTCGGCCGGCGGGTCGGCCGGGCGGGCCAGTGGGTCAGCCGGGCGCCGGGCAGAGCGAGGGGCCCGGGCCGCGGCTCAGCCGAGGAAGGAGAGCCGGACCGAGCGGCGGGGGTTGTCACCGTTGGTGTCGATCAGCACCACGGACTGCCAGATCCCGAGTGCGAGCTGGCCGCCGATCACCGGGAGGGTGGCGTGCGGCGCGACCAGGCCGGGCAGCACGTGGTCCCGGCCGTGGCCGGGGCTGCCGTGCCGGTGCAGCCAGCGGTCGTCGGAGGGCAGGAGCTGGCGCAGCGCGTGCAGCAGGTCCTGGTCGCTGCCCGCGCCGGTCTCGATCACGGCCACACCGGCGGTGGCGTGCGGAACGAAGACGTTCAGCAGACCGTCCCGCCCGGCGGCCGCCCCGGCCAGGAACGAGGTGCAGCGTTCGGTGATGTCGACGGCAGCCTCGTCGGAGCCGGTGGTGATCTCGAAGACGATGGAGTGGAAGTTGTCTGCCATGGCGCCATCCTGACGGATCGTCGTCCGGGCGGGCGGCGGTGTCCGCGGCGTGGCGCACGGCCCGGCCGGACCCGGGTACGACCTGGAGGGGGATGGCTGCGTCCTGCTGCCATCCCCCTGGACCTGCGGCGCGCCCGGCGCCGAGGCCTGGTCTAGCCGCGGCTGCCGAAGAGGCTGCGGCGGAGCCGGCGCAGCGGCGTCAGCAGCCGCACCCGGGCTGTCCGCCGGCGCGTGGTGGAGGTGCCGGCGCCGCGCGGCGTCAGCTCCCTTATCAGCCCGAGGGCCTCGGCGGTGTCCACCACCGGGAGCGCGGGCGCGCCCAGCACGGCGAGGTGGCGCTCGATCCGGCGGCCGGTCGTGCCGACACCGCACTGGATCGCCGGCACTCGTGCCCGTGTCCGTGCTTGCATGTGTTCCATCAATTTCCCACCCCTACGAGGCGCCAGGGCCGTGAGGCGAAGACTATCCGTGTGAGACGGAGTCCGCGCAACCGTCCTGGTGTTCTGCCACCGTATCGTGCGACAGGAACTGACACATCACCAGGTGTCAGTGGCCTGGGTCACGAGTAGGCATCGAAGCCGGTCGGCCGCGCTCCGGCCGCGCGCTCTCTTCGCAGGTCGCGCCGGGCGCACCCGGGTATCGCGGGTCCGCGGCGCGCGCCGGACGCCCTCTTCCCTTTACCCCCGGGCACCTGCTAACGCTCCGGTTGTCACCGGATCTCCACTACTGGAGCTGCACCTCCGGACCGTCCGGGAGCTCCGGGGGGTCGAGCAGGGCCGAGACCCCCACCCCGGAGAGGCCGAGCCCGGTGAAGCCGGCCAGCACCAGGACGACCAGCCAGGCGCCCGGGCCGTCCCAGTCGACCTGTCCGCCGTGCAGAATCAACCCGGTCAGGCCGAGCAGCCCGCTGATGACCAGCGCGGCCATCCCGTTGCGCACCCGGCGCAGCTCCGCCTCGCGCCAGCCGAGCAGCAGGGCGACGCCGAAGGCGACGCACCAGGCACCGAGCGCCCGGACGTCCAGCGGCCGGGCGGCCCACGGCCAGTGCCGGGCCGCGGGGTCCGGCAGGACGTACAGCAGCAGTCCGGTGACGGCGACGGCGAGGCCGCTGGTGACGATCGGGGCGGCCACCCACCAGGGCAGCCGGGGCACGCGCGGCGGTTTGGGGCCGGCCGTCCGCCACTGCGCGCCGAGCGCGACCAGGCCGATCAGCGGCGCCAGCAGGTGGACGCCGAGCCAGGTCCAGGCGGCGGCGAAGGCGGGCAGCGTGCCGCCGGTGAGGTGCAGGGTGCGGCGGCCGAGCAGGCTGGCGCCGAGCATGAGCAGCATGAACAGGGCGCTCGCGGCGGTGGCGACCCGGACCTTCTCCCAGGTCCTGGCCCGCAGCGCGAGCACCAGCATGGCGCAGGAGCCGCCGTACCCGGCCCCCAGCAGGGCGGCGGTGACCGGCGACATCCGCCAGGCGAACAGCGCGTCGGTGGAGCCGCCGAAGAAGGTGAGGGCGAGGAAGACCGCGCCGGCGGCGACCGCGAGCGGCCCGAGCATCAGCAGCCGCAGGACCGGACTGACCGGCCTGGCAGGCAGCGGCGGCCGGCCCATGGGCGCTCCTTTATGAGACTTCGCGTCAATATAGGAGCACGGGGACACCTGCGGCAATGGTTGGGACATCATTCAGAAACTGAACACATCCGAGGGATTGACTCCGCCGAAACCTCCAAGCAGTATCTGTATCAGCACCGTTTCGAGGGACATCACCCCAAGATCCGGAAGTAATGTGTTCGACATATGAATAGTCTTCCGACACTGCAGTGAGTCACTGCTTGGCCGTCTCGACGCTGCGACGGTTCGACTCCCCCGCAGTGAACGGGACCGGCGGTCGGTCGTTGAGGGTCGGCCGGACCGCCACACCGGACTGCCGGTGCCGCCGCTCGCACGGCGCGGCACCGGCGGTCGCGTTTCCCGTTCCCCCGACCGCCGCGTCGGCGGTGATCGAACGCGCAGCCGGGCTCGCTAGAGTTGGCCGTACCGGCGCACCTGCCGACAGCCACCTGCACCCGTCGCGGAGAACCCACGCGTGAGCCCCCTGTTGAGCATCGTCCTGCCGGTCCACGGGGTCGAGCGCTACCTGCCCGGCTGCCTCGACTCGCTCTCCGCCACGGCCGCCCGGCCCGGCGAGGTCGAGGTGATCGCGGTCGACGACCTCTCCCCCGACGGCTGCGGCGCGATCCTGGACGCCCACGCCGCCGGCGACGACCGCTTCCAGGTCCTGCACCTCACCGAGAACCAGGGACTCGGCGGCGCCCGCACCGTCGGACTCGCCGAGGCCACGGGCCACTACGTCTGGTTCGTGGACAGCGACGACTCGCTGCCGCCGGGCAGCCTGGACGCCGTCCTCACCGAGCTCCGCCGCGAGCAGGAGACCGAGCGGGCGGGCGGGCGGCCCGCGGACGTCCTGCTCACCGACTTCACCCACGTCTACCAGGACGGCAGCACCGAGCCCAACCCCTGGCGGCACCTGCTCGCGGGCTCCCCGCTGGTCGAGGGCTGCACGCTGGCCGAGCACCCCGCCCTGCTCACCGCCGTGATGTCGGTCTGGAACAAGGTCTTCCGCCGCGACTTCCTGGAGGGCCTCGGCGTCGCCTTCGGCCGCGGCTACTACGAGGACATCTCGGTCACCTACCCCGCGCTGCTCGCCGCCGGACGGCTGCGCTACCTCGACCGCCCCTGCTACGCCTACCGGCGCGGCCGCCCGGGCGCCATCACCGCGACCGCCTCCCCCAAGCACGCGGACGCCTTCGCCCAGTACGACGCGATCTTCGCCTTCCTCGGCCGGCACCCCGAGGTGGGGCCGGAGCTGCGCACGCTGGTGTTCGACCGCACCGTCAAGCAGGCCCTCACCGTCCACGACACCCCCGGGCTGGTGCCGACCGGGATGCGCGCGGAGTTCTTCCGCCGGATCGGCGAGCACTTCGAGCGCCACCGCCCCGCCGGCTACCGCTTCCCCGGCGGGGTGCGCGGCCTGCAGTACCGGCTGGTGGCCCGCGGCGCCCGCCGCTCGTACGCGGAGCTGCGGCGCGGCGGCCGGCTGCCCGGATCGGTCAAGCGCGGCACCCGCGCGGTAGCGCCCGCGGTCCGCAAGGCGGTCCGCGGCAGCGCCCGCTTCACCGCCTACAACACCTTCCGCCGGCTGCCCGTGGACCGGAACCTGGCCGTGTACGCGGCGTACTGGCACCGCGGGTACGCCTGCAACCCGGCCGCCATCTACGAGAAGGCCCGCGAGCTGGCACCGCAGGTGCGCGGCGTGTGGGTGGTGGAGAACCGCGCCCGGGCCGCCACCCTGCCGCCCGGCGTGCCGTACGTCATCCTCAACACCCCCGCGTACCTGCGGGCGATGGCCACCGCCAAGTACTTCGTCAACAACGTCAACTTCCCGCACACCATGGCCAAGCGGCCCGGCACGGTGCACCTGCAGACCCAGCACGGCACCCCGCTCAAGACCATGGGCATGGACCTGCGGGACTACCCGGTCGCCGCCGACGGCATGGACTTCGAGCGGCTGCAGGAGGCGGTCGACCGCTGGGACTTCCTGGTCTCCTCCAACCCGCACACCAGCGAGCACTTCGCCCGCGCCTTCCCCGGCCGTTACGAGATGCTGGACACCGGCTACCCGCGCAACGACCGGTTGGCGCTCGCCACACCCGAGGAGTGCGCCGCGCTGCGCGAGCGGCTCGGCATCGAGCCGGGAAGCACCGCCGTGCTGTACGCCCCGACCCACCGCGAGGCCCAGGGCGGCTACGTGCCGCTGGCCGACCTGCGCGAACTCGCCGGGCAACTCGGCCCCGGCTTCACCCTGCTGGTGCGCACCCACTACTTCCACGACGGCGGCGCGGGCGACCTGACGGCCGGTCCGCAGGACGCCAGGATCCTGGACGTCTCCGACCACCCGGTGGTGGAGGACCTCTTCCTGGCCTCGGACGCCCTGGTCACCGACTACTCGTCGATGATGTTCGACTACGCGGTGCTGGACCGTCCGATCGTGGTGTTCGCGCCGGACTGGGACGAGTACCGGCACGCCCGCGGCGTCTACTTCGACCTGCTGGCCGAGCCGCCGGGTGCGGTCGCCACCGACCAGGACCAGCTGGTGGCGGCGGTGCGGGCGGGTGACCCGGAGCCGGACGCGCGGGCGGCGTTCCGCAAGCGCTTCTGCCCGTGGGACGACGGCCGGGCGGCGGAGCGGGTGGTGCGGCGGGTGTTCCCGGTCCAGGGCTGACGGTCCGGGGCTGACCGCTCGGGGCTCAGGGCTGGGGGCTCAGGGTTGGGGGCTCAGGGCTGGGGGCCGAGCTCCAGGTACTCCGCGACCAGGCCGTCCGGGTGCCGCAGTTGCCGCCCCCGGCCGTGCGGCATGGCCGGCAGCTCCCGGACCAGCTCGGCGCCCTGGGCCAGCAGCAGTTCGGTGGTCCCGGCCAGCGAGTCGACGGTGAACACCACGCCGACCTCGCGTTCGGCGGCGAGCGCCTCCTCGGCGCCGCTCAGCACCAGCACCGGTCCCACCACCGTGACGGTCAGGCCGGTGGCCTCGACGGTCCGGGTCGGGCCCGCCGCGGCGCCGGTGACGGACTGGTAGAGACGGACCGTCTCGGTGTGCCGGTCCGGCGCGGTGCGGACCGGGACCAGGGCAGTACGGATCGGCATGGCCACCCCCCGTGACTCGGCGCGGCTCGGTGCTCCGCCGTTACACGCTAACCCGTCGCGGGCCCGCCCGGTCCGGCTTCCGCCGGATCCGGCACCCACCGGGCGGACGGTGCCGACGGCACGTCACGGCCCCGCACCGTGGGCGCCGCGTGGCCGGCCCGGTGCGGGGCGTGACGGGAATCGCACCGGTCCAAGGGCCGGAAGGAGTGGACGGGCCCGGGGGGCGGTGTCGTAATCTGCCAGCTGACCTCGGTCCGGGTACGGCCGAGCCCATGTGTCGGCCGGCCGGGGAGGGCCCATGATCAACCTCATCACCAAGCTCGTGCTCAAGCCGCTGGCGAGGACGGTGTACCGTCCCGTCATCGAGGGGCTGGAGAACGTGCCGCGCAAGGGTGGGGTGATCCTGGCCAGCAACCACCTCTCGTTCATCGACAGCGTGGTGATCCCGCTGACCGCGCCGCGCCAGGTGTTCTTCCTGGCCAAGGCCGAGTACTTCACCGGCACCGGGCTCAAGGGCGCCATCGTCCGGTCCTTCTTCACCAGCGTCATCAACGCGGTCCCGGTCGAGCGCGGCACCTACCGGTCGGCGGCCGCCTCGCTGGAGCAGGCGCTGGACATCCTGAACGACGGCAAGG
Organism: Kitasatospora sp. NPDC048540; assembly: GCF_040651175.1. Taxonomy (NCBI): domain Bacteria; kingdom Bacillati; phylum Actinomycetota; class Actinomycetes; order Kitasatosporales; family Streptomycetaceae; genus Kitasatospora; species Kitasatospora sp. NPDC048540. Next base: position 38,018 of record NZ_JBEZIR010000065.1, on the reverse strand, counting down.
CCTTCGGCATCTACCCGGAGGGCACCCGTTCGCTGGACGGCCGGCTCTACCGCGGCAAGACCGGCGTGGCCTGGCTGGCGCTGACCGCGGGCGTCCCCGTGGTGCCGGTGGCACTGGAGGGGCCGCAGGACATCCTGCCGGTCGGCCGGCGGATCCCCCGGATCCGGCAGGTGACGGTCCGTTTCGGCGAGCCGCTGGACTTCTCCGCCCTGCACGGCCAGGCCCGCTCGGCCAAGGCCCGCCGTCAGGTCACCGACGAGGTGATGGCCGCCATCCAGGAACTGTCCGGCCAGCAGACCGCCGACGGCTACAACGAGCTGCCCAAGGCGGCCTGAGCCGGCGCCGCCCCGCCGCCCAGGAACTCCCGCAGCAGCGCGCCGACCTCCCCGGCGCCCGCGGCGGGCAGCGAGTGGTGCGAGGACCCGGGCAGCGTCGCCAGCCGGACGTCCGGCAGCGCCCGGGCGCCCGCGGCGACCTTCCCGAGGTGGTGCGCCCGGCTCCGCCCGGCCAGCAGCACCAGGGTCGGCACGTCCAGCGCCCGCAGCGCCGCCGGGCCCGGCCGCCGGCCGATCACCGGCTTCGGGCGGGGCAGTTCGGCGGCGCCGAGGGCGAACTGGCGCTGCCAGTCCTCGTCGACCGCGGCACCCTCGCACTCCCAGGCCAGGAAGGCGCGGACCCGCTCCGCGCTCGGACGGGCCAGCATCGGCAGGGCGCGCAGCAGGTAGCCGGGCCGCAGTCCCGCGAAGCACCGGGTGGGGTCGAGCAGCACCAGCCTGCCGATCCGCCCGGGGTCGTGCAGGGCGTGGCCCAGCGCCTGCCAGGCGCCGTAGGAGTGGCCGCCGAGGTTGGTGCGGTCCAGGCCGAGGCCGTCGAGCACGGAGGTCAGCCAGGCCGTCAGGTCCGCGGGCCGCGCGAGCGGACGGTCCCCGGCCACGCCGCGGCCGGCATCGCCGGGCGGGTCGACGGCGTACACCCGGTACCGGTCGCCGAGTTCGGCGGCCAGCGCGCACCAGACGGTGGCGCCGGCGCCGCCGCCGGGCAGCAGCACCAGCGGCTCAGCGTCCTGCGGGCCGTGGGCCAGCACCCGGGTGGTGCCGTACGGCGAGCGGAGGTCGAGCGCGGTGGTGCCGGCCGGCCACTTGGCGAGCACGGTGTCGTACGCGGTGTGGAAGTCGTCCACGGACATGGCGGGTCCCCGTTCCCGGTCGGTGTTCCCTTGTCGGCCAATATTCTCGCCGGCCAATACTCTCGCTGAGCGAGATACTGGGCAAGCGACAGAACGGACGGAAGGCGGGACGGATGGACGACGGGAACCGGGCGATGGGGCTGGTGCACCTGCTGCGCGCCCTGACCGTGGAGCTGGACCGCTTCGGCGGCGAGTTCGCCGCCCTGCACGGGCTGCACCCGACCGATCTGCGGGCGCTGATCGAGCTGCTGGACGCCGACCGGGCCGGCACGGCGGCCACCCCAGGCCTGCTGGGCGAGCGGCTCGGCCTCAACTCGGCCGGCACCACCGCCCTGGTCGACCGGCTGGAGCGGCTCGGTCTGATCCGCCGCGGCCGGGACACCGCCGACCGGCGGCGGGTGCTGCTGGCCGTCGACGAGCGGGCGGTCGAGCTGGGCCGGTCCTTCTTCGGACCGGTGATCGGTGAACTGGTCACCGCGATGGCGGGGTTCGACCCGGCCGAGCTGGACACCGCCCGCCGGTTCCTCGGGGCGATGGGCGAGGCGGTGGCCCGGGCCCGCGGGGCGGACGGCGCCGCCGGGGCGCCCGGGTCAGACTGAGACCGGGGCGCCCTCGCGGCGCAGCAGCGCGGCGTAGCGCCCGCCGAGCGCCAGCAGCTCGTCGTGTGTGCCGAGTTCGGCGATCCGGCCGCGGTCGAGCACGGCGATCTGGTCCGCGTCGCGGACGGTGGAGAGGCGGTGCGCGATGGTGATGGTGGTGCGGCCGGCCGCGAGCGCGTCGATGGCCTGCTGGACGGCGAGCTCGGTGCGGTTGTCCAGGGCGCTGGTTGCCTCGTCGAGGATCAGCACCGGCGGGTTGCGCAGGATGGTGCGGGCGATGGCGAGGCGCTGCTTCTCGCCGCCGGAGAACCGGTAGCCGCGCTCGCCGACCAGCGTGTCGTAGCCATCCGGCAGGGCCGCGATCATGTCGTGGACCTGGGCGGCGCGGGCCGCCTCGACCAGTTCGGCGTCGGTGGCGTCCGGCTTGGCGAAGCGGAGGTTGTCGGCGACCGAGGCGTGGAAGAGGTAGGTCTCCTGGGAGACCACGCCGACCGTGTCGGCCAGGGTGGCGAAGGAGAGGTCGCGCACGTCGGTGCCGTCGATGGTGACCCGCCCGCCGGTCACGTCGTACAGCCGCGGCACCAGGTAGCTGAGGGTGGTCTTGCCGGAACCGGTCTCGCCGACCACCGCCAGCGAGCCGCCGGCCGGGATCTTCAGGTCGATACCGGCCAGGGTGGGCCGCTCCTGGTCCGGGTGGTAGCGGAAGTCGACGCCGTCGAAGGCGACGTCGCCGCGGACGGCGGCCGGGCGGACCGGCTGCGCGGGTTCGGCGATCTCCACCGGCAGGTCGAGGTACTCGAAGATGCGGTGGAACAGCGCCAGCGAGGTCTGCACCTGGACGCCGGTGGAGAGCAGGCTGACGGTGGGCCGGAACAGTCCCTGCTGGAGCGAGACGAAGGCGACCAGGGTGCCGATCGAGACGATCGGCGCGCCGCCGGCCGCGGTCAGCCCGGCCGCCCAGTAGATCAGCGCGGGCATCGCGGCCATCACCACGCCGATGGTGGACATCCGCCAGCGCCCGGCCATGCTGGAGCGCACCTCCAGGTCGGCCAGCCGGTCGGACTGCCCGGTGAACTCGCGGGAGAGCGAGTCGGAGCGGCCCATGGTGCGGCCGAGCAGGATGCCGCTGACCGAGAGCGACTCCTGGACCGCCGAGCTCATCGCGGCCAGCTGCTTCTGCCGCTCGGTGGTGATCTTCTTGCGTTCGTTGCCGACCCGGCGGCTGATCCAGACGAACAGCGGGAGCAGGAGCAGCGAGACCACGGTCAGCCGCCAATCCAGCGCGACCATGGCCGCCACGCTGGCCACCACGGCGGTCAGGTTGGACACCAGCGAGGTGGCGGTGGAGGTGACGGTGGACTGCATCCCGCCGATGTCGTTGGCGATCCGGGACTGCACCTCGCCGGTGCGGGTGCGGGTGAAGAAGGCCAGCGACATCCGCTGCAGGTGGCTGTAGACGGCGGTGCGCAGGTCGTGCATGACGCGCTGGCCGACGGTGGTGGAGATCAGCGTCTGCAGCACGCCGAAGACGCTGTTCACCACGGCGGCCGCGATCATGCCGAGCACCAGCAGGGTGAGCAGGCCGGTGCGGCCCTGCGGGATCGCGGTGTCCAGCACGGCGCGCAGCAGGAACGGGGTGGCCACCGAGACCACGGCGGAGGCGGCGACCAGCAGCCCGACGATGGCGAGCTGCCAGCGGTAGGGGCGGAAGAGCGCGGCGATCCGGCGCAGCTGGGCGGGCGGTGCGGGCTCGCCCTTGGCGCGTTCGGGCGGGGTCCAGTCGGTTCCTCGGTCGGGTCGCAAGGGCAGCCTCCGTCGGGCGCGGGCGGGTGGGGAGCCAGCATACCGAGCTTGGCTCATGGTTAGCCAAACTAATAATGAGCCTCGGTGTATTCCGGCCGGCCCCGCCCGCGCCCCGGCGCCTCAGCGCCTCAGCGACTCAGCGCCTCAGCGCCTCAGTCGGTGGTGCGGTAGGTGCGCGCCGCCTTGGCCGAGACACCGCCGAGACCACCGCTGGGCAGCAGCCGGGCCACCGCGACCGCCAGCTTGTAGCGCTTGCCGGGGACGGAGAGCGAGCGGCCGCGCGCGAGGTCGCGCAGCGACTCGTCGACCACCCGCTCCGCCGACAGCCAGCCCCAGGCCGGCACGTTGCCGGTGCCCATCCCGGCCCGCTGGTGGAACTCGGTGCGGGTGAAACCGGGGCACAGCGCCTGCAGCCGCACCCCGCTGCCGCCGAGGTCGCGGGCGATGCCCTGGGTGAAGCTGACCACCCACGCCTTGGTCGCCCCGTAGGTGCCGCGCGGCAGGAAGGCGGCGACCGAGGCGACGTTGACGATGCCGCCGCGGCCGCGCTCGCGCATCCCGGGCAGAGCGGCGGTGGTGGTTCGTAGCACCGCCTCCACGTGCACCTTCAGCATGTCCAGCTCGTCCTGGACCGGGACGTCGAGGAAGGCGCCGCGGTTGCCGAAGCCGGCGTTGTTGATCAGGATGTCGACCGGCCGCCCGCCGTCGCGCAGCCGCTCCTCGACGGCCCCGATGCCATGGTCGGTGGCGAGGTCCGCGGGGAGCGTCTCGACCTGGACGCCGTACTTCTTGGCGAGTTCCTCCGCGGTGGCCGCCAGGCGCTCACGGTCGCGGGCGACCAGGACCAGGTCGCGGCCGTCCCTGGCCAGGCGGCGGGCGAAGGCGGCGCCGATGCCGGCGGTGGCGCCGGTGATGAGAGCTGTCGTCATGGGGAGACCGTACTGGCTGGTAGCGGCGCCGCGCACCGGTGCGCCGACGCGGGCCGGCACCGGACCGCGGGGAGCGGTCCGGTGCCGGCCCTGTGGCGCCGAGCCGGGGTCAGGCGCGGTACGAGGCCCAGGAGTTGGTCATCCGGGTGACCTGGCCCGGGGTGAACTGGGTCATGCAGGAGTCGTAGGTGTAGTCCATGAAGTTGTGGATCGGGTCCACACCGGTGGAGCTGCAGGTGTTGCGGCCGGTCGGGCACTCGAAGGCCGCGCTGGCCTCGGCGGGGGTGTCGGCGACCGAGTCGCCGCTGCCGCTGCAGCCGCCCTGGAAGGTGTGGTACAGCCCGAGCCAGTGGCCGATCTCGTGGGTGGCGGTGTCGCCCTCGTTGTAGTTGGCCGCCGAGCCGCCGGGCAGCGAGGTGTCCAGGATGACCACGCCGTCCATGGTCGGCTGGGAGCGGTAGGAGCTCGGGAAGGTGGCCCAGCCGAGCAGGCCGTCGCCGAGGCTGGCGGTGTACAGGTTGAGGGCGTTGGCCCCGCCCTTGTGCAGCGCGGTCTTCATCGCCTTCTCGGCGCTGGTGCCGTCGGTGATGCCGTTGTACCAGGCGGCCTTGTCGGTGTAGTCGGTGGCGGCCAGCTGGAACTTGAACGGCGTCGCGGTGTTGCCCGAGCCCTGGCCGCCGTAGGCCGCGTTCAGGACGGCGATCTGGCTGTTGATGGCGCTGGCGCTGAGCTTGCCGGTGGAGCCGCTGTGGATCACGTGGAAGTAGACCGGGATGGTGGTCGCGGCCAGGCCGCCGTCCACCATGCTCCGGGAGTCGGAGGAGCGGCGCAGCTGCTCGACGGTGGACTTCAGGTCCGCGTCCATCGCCTTGACCTGGCCGGCCGTCAGCGAGTTGGGGTCGTGCGCGGTGGAGCCCTCGGCCTGGCGCGCGGCGGCGTCGGTGTGCCCGGCCGACGAGCCGTCCACGCAGGTGGACGCGGCGGCGGGTGCGGCGGTGGCCGCGGAGAAGGTGGCGGGCACCGCGAACTGGGCGGTGCCGAGCGCGGCGGCCAGCGCGGTGACGCCGAGGATCCGGTTGGCGATGCGCATGGCGGAGCGGGCAGGACGAGACATCTGCTCTCCCGTGGGGGTGTGGGGGGTGGCGGATTGGGGCCGCCGAGCAGAGGTTAAGCACTGCCGCCGTGTACGCGTCAGATCCGTTCCGGCCGCGAAATACTCCGGACAAATCCCCCAACTACCGCAGGTTTACCGGCCATTGGGGCACCCCAGATGGAGGCTTTACATCCGGGCAACCCCACCGGAACATCGCCATCGTGGCCGGAAACCGCCCCCGGACAGCACGGCGGGGGCGGGGAGCCGATCCCCGCCCCCGCCACGCGCCTCAGCTGCGGCGCACCGCCGAGTCGGCCTCGCCCCCGGCGCCCACCGGGCGCAGCCGGTCCCCCGCCGTGGCCTTCAACTCCGGTGCCAGCCGGGCCACATCGCGCGCACCGACGGCCGCGATCAGGCTCGGCAGCACCCAGCGGACCGGCTGCATCCCGCGCAGCCAGGCCTGCGCGTAGACGTGCGCGGAACGCCGGGCGATACCGGCCACCAGCCGGTCGACCGCCGGGCCGAGCGGGTAGGTCTTGTTGGCCGGCCAGGGCAGCCGGGCGCGCATCTGCCGCAGCACGGTGTCCTGGTCCGCGCCGCGCACCATGTCGGTGTCGGTCCAGCTCAGGTAGCCGACCCCGACCTTGACGCCCTGGTGGGCGACCTCGGCGCGCAGCGAGTGGGCGAAGGCCTCGACCCCCGCCTTGCTCGCGCAGTACGCGGCCATCAGCGGCGCCGGGGTGATGGCGGCCAGCGAGGCGATCTGCAGCAGGTAGCCGCGGCTCCTCGCCAGTGCGGGCAGGAACGCCCGGGCGGTGGCGACGCTGCCCAGCAGGTTGACCTCGATCACCCGGGTGAACGCCCGGTGGTCGCTGTCCAGCAGCGGGCCGCCGATGGCGATCCCGGCGTTGGCCACCACGGTGTCGATCCGCCCGTACCGTTCCTCGATCTGCCCGGCGACGGCGCTCAGCGCCTCCAGGTCGGTGACGTCGGCCTCCCAGAACGAGGCCTCGGGCCCGCACTGCGCGGCGACCGCCTTCAGCTCCTCGGGCTCCAGACCCACCAGGGCGACCCTGGCCCCCTGCTGCGCCAGCTTGCGGGCGGTCAGCGCACCGACGCCACGGGCGGCGCCGGTCACCACGACCACCTGGTTCGCGATCGACGGGCTCATCCGACATCACTCCTCTGGTCCACGGAGACGAGATTGACGATCCGCCGGATCTCGCCGGCCACCTCGGCCGGCCGCTCGACCGGCGCCATGTGCCCGGCCCCGGGCAGTTCCAGCAGACCGCGCGGGTCGGGCAGGGCGGCCAGCATCCGGCGGGAGTGCACCGGCGGGGTGAGCCGGTCCCGGCTGCCCACCACCACGGCGGTCGGCACGGCCAACGCGGCCAGTCCGGCGGTGAGTTCGACCGTACCGAGCACCTGCGACCAGCTGTGCCGGGTGCTGGTCGGGCAGGCGTGCACCACCTTGGCGCAGGCCGCCACCTGGTCGGCGGTCGCTCCCGGGCCCATGGTGGCGTACTTCAGCACCGCCTTGCTGAGTCCGTTGACCGGGCCGAGCGGCAGCTTCGACTCCAGCACCAGCCGGTGCAGCGCCCGGCGCAGCTGCACCGGCCGGACGGCGGCCGGCACCAGGTCCAGCTCCGCCACCAGGTCGCTCGGGCCGGTGCTGACCAGCACCGCGCCGGCGGTCCGGGCGGCGACCTGCGCGCGGTCGGCGGCGGCCATCACGGTCATGCCCCCCATGCTGTGCCCGGCCAGCACGGCCCGCCGTCCGGCGGGCAGCAGCTCGGTGAGCACCGCCTCCAGGTCGTCGGCGAGCTTGCCGGTGGAGTACCCGGCCGGGGTGGCGGGCCGGTCGCTGCCGCCGTGGCCGCGCTGGTCGTAGGCGATCACCCGGTGGTCGCCGGCCAGCCGGTGGATCACCGGCGCCCAGAACGCCACCGAGCAGGTCCAGCCGTGCGCCAGCACCACCACGGGGGCGCCGACCGGACCGTACGACTCGGTGTGCAGCCGGGTGCCGTCGGCGGAGCGCACCAGCCGGGTGCCGGCGGGGTCGGGCAGCGCGTACGGGTCGGCGGGGGCGTACGGGTCGGCGGGGGCGCAGGGCCCGGCGGAGGCCGGCGGGTCGGCGCTCATGCGCGGGCCTCCTCGACGGCGGGGGACGCGGCCGCGGCCTCGGCCGGGCGCTTGATCAGCTCGTACTCGGCCAGGTCCACCCGCCGGGTGGCACGCCGGAAGGCGCTGGTGGAGCCGGGCCACAGCACGGTGTTGCGGCCGGAGGCGTCCAGGTACCAGCTCTTGCAGCCGCCGGTGCTCCACACCGTGCGGTCCATCCGGTGCTGGAGTTCGAGGTTCCAGTGCCGCTGGGCCCGGGCGGTCGGCTGGAGGGCGGCGGCGCCGACGGCGTCCAGTGCGGCCAGCGCGTCGATCAGGTAGTTCAGCTGGGACTCGATCATCAGGATCATCGAGCTGTTGCCGAGGCCGGTGTTGGGGCCGATCACGAAGAACAGGTTGGGGAAGCCGCGGACGGTCGAGCCGCGCAGCGCCTCCATGCCGTCCTTCCACTCCTCGGCGAGCGCCCGGCCGCCGACGCCGAACACCCGCTGGGCGATGGGCATGTCGGTGACGTGGAAACCGGTGCCGAAGACGATCGCGTCCACCTCGTGCTCGCTGCCGTCGGCGGCCACCAGGGTGGAGCCGCGCAGTTCGCGCAGGCCGGACGCGACCACCTCGGTGTTGGGGGCGGCGAGCGCCGGGTAGTACGTGTTGCTGAGCAGGATCCGCTTGCAGCCGATCCGGTAGTCCGGGGTGAGCTTGGCGCGCAGCGCCGGGTCGGCGATCGAGCGGGCGATGTGCCGCTCGGCCATCTGCTGGACCAGCCGCAGCGCGCCGGGGCGCCGGACGAAGGCGTCCACCTGCAGCTCGCGCAGTGCGAACAGGGTGGCCCGGCGCAGCCGGCCGGTCGGCGGGATCCGGGTGTGCAGCCACTTCTCCAGGGCGGAGATCTCCCGGTCGGCGCGCGGCAGCACCCAGCCGGGGGTGCGCTGGAAGACGGTCAGCCGGCCGACCTTCGGCTGGATCGCCGGGACGATCTGGGCGGCGGAGGCGCCGGTGCCGACCACCGCGACGCGCTTGCCGGTGAGGTCGTAGTCGTGGTCCCAGCGGGAGGAGTGGAAGACCTTGCCGGGGAAGTCGGCGAGGCCGGGCAGGTCCGGGATCTGCGGGTCGGCCAGCGGACCGGCCGCGGAGACCACTGCGTCGGCGGTCCACTCGCCCCGGGTGGTGCGGATCCGCCAGCGGGTCCGCTCCTCCTCCCAGCGCAGTTCCACCACCTCGGTGTCGAAGCGCAGGTGCGGGCGGAGCCCGAAGACGTCGGTGACCTTCTCCAGGTACGCGCGGATGTCGGGCTGGCCGGAGAAGCTGCGCGGCCACTCGGGGTTGGGCGCGAAGGAGAAGGAGTAGAGGTGCGAGGGGACGTCACAGGCGCAGCCGGGGTAGCTGTTGTCGCGCCAGGTACCGCCGACCGAGGAGGCGCGCTCCAGGATGACGAAGTCGGTGATGCCGGCCCGGCGCAGCCGGACGCCGGCCCCGAGCCCGCCGAAGCCCGAGCCGACCACGGCGACCCTGACGTGCGGGGTCGTGGCGGGCGGCGGCGTGGCGGGCTGCTTGGTGCGAGGAACCATGCGGGCGGACCTCCTGGGCGAGGTGGGGGGTGCATGACCATTAGAACCTTGCCAGTAATCACTGGCACGATTGGCAGGGTAGTCCTTGCTGACAGTTCATGGAAGAAGCCCGACCGCACCGGTTCCGCCGCCGGCCCGCCCTATGCTGGCGGCGTGGCGGACAAGGAGATCGAACGGGAGGCCTCGGCGGCGCGCCGGTTCCGGGTCGGGGAGCTGGCCGAGGCAGCCGGCATCACCGTGCGCACGCTGCGCTTCTACCGCGAGCGCAAGCTGCTCCAGCCGCCCCGCAAGGAGGGCCGGATCGCCTGGTACGGCGAGGAGCACCTGGCCCGGCTGCGGGTGATCGCCGAACTGCTGGAGCGCGGGCACGCCCTCGGCGGCATCGCCGAGCTGATCGGCGCCGGGGAGAGCGGCCGCGACGTGGCCGAGCTGATCGGGCTGCAGGACGCGATCACAGCGCCCTGGTCCGACGAGACCCCGGTCCACCTCGACTGGGCCGAGCTGAAGGCCTCCTTCGGCGACCAGCTGACCGAGGAGAACACCGCCGAGTCCATCGCCCAGGGCTACATCACCGTCGAGGACGACGGCATCACCCACATCAGCCGGCGGCTGATGGACGCCACCATCGCGCTGGTCGACGAGGGGGTGCCGCTCGCGGCCGTGCTCGCGGCCAGCCGCACCGCACAGGAGCACGCCGACGCCATCGCCGAGTCCTTCATCACGCTGATCGCCGACCAACTGCTGCAGCCGCTCGACCAGGTGGACCGGCTGACGCCGGCCGAGGCGGCCCGGCTGCGCGACCAGGTGCTGCGGATCCGGCCGCTGGCCCGGGCGGTCGCGGACACCCAGTTCACCCTGGCGATGGACCGCCGGGTGCGGGCCGAGTACGAGCGGCTCAGCGGCCACTGAACCAGCCACCGAACGAGCCACCGAACGGGCCCGGCGCGGGAGCTTGCCGCATGACGACCTATCAAGTTAGGCTTACCTAAGCTCGGCCGGCCGGAGCCTTCGCGGCCCCGGTCCAACGGCATCGGCGTCCGCGCGAGGGGTCTCGCGGGCGCCGGCGATCCCACGGCCCCGCCCGCCCGGTGACGGTCCATCAGGGCGGGCGGGGCCGTGGGCGTTTCGCACAGTCCCGGTTGGCTGCTCCTCCAATCCGCCCTCGGACGGCGCCCCGGCGCCGCTGGGCGATCCGACGCTTCCGGCCGCACCCGCCGTCCCCGTACGGTCGAGGCTCACCCGCAGCTGCCGGACCAGCCAGGGCCGACGGACGGGAGGCGGGCACCCCGACGCGGCCGAGCCCGGGGGGTGGCGGCCGTGGCCGCTGTCGCAACGTTCCGCACCGCAGTCCACCTGACCGGCCGCCGCGTGCTGCTCTGGTCGCTGCTCGGCCGGCTGCCCAACGCGATGTGCCCGATCGGCAGCCTGCTGCTGGTCAGCCACGACTCCGGCAGCGTGTGGCGGGGTTCGGCGGCCGCCGGCACGCTGGCGGTGGCCCAGGCGGTGGCCGGCCCGCTGGTCGGCCGGCTCGCCGACCGCCGCGGCCAGCGTCCGGTGGGCCTCGCCGCGGCCGCCGTCAACGCCCTGGCGATCCTGGCCCTGGTCGCCGCCTCCCGGAGCGGGCTGCCGCTGTGGCTCCAACTGGTACCCGCCGCGCTGATCGGCCTGTCGGTCCCGCTGGTCGGGCCGCTCTCGCGCAGCCGCTGGGTCCGGCTGGCAGGCGGCGACCGGGAGGCCACCGGCGCTGCGATCTCGCTCGACGGCATCATGGACGAGATCAGCTTCACCGCGGGACCGGCCGTGATCGGCATCCTGGCGGCGCTCGCCGACCCAGCCGCCGGACTGCTGCTGGCCGCCGCCCTGGTCGGCGTCTGCGGGACCCTCTTCGCCCGCCACCCCACCGCCCCGCCCGGCACCCCGGCCGCCCGCCGGCACGGCGGCGCACCGCTGCTGACCGCACCGTTCGCACTGCTGCTGGCCGGGATGGCCCTGCTCGGCGTCTGCTTCGGCTCGGTCCAGGTCGGTGTCACCGCCACCGCCGAGCGGCTCGGCCACCCCGGCGCGGCCGGACTCCTGTACGGCCTGATCGGCCTGACCAGCTCCTTCGCCGGGGTGGCCACCGCGGCCCTGCCGGCCGGGTTCGCCCTGGCTGCACGGCTGAAGGCCGCCACGGTCCTGCTGCTCGCCGCCTCGCTGCTGCTGCCCGGGGCCGCCGGGATGACCGGACTCGCCGTCGGCGTCGGCTGCCTCGGGGTGGCCGTCGCACCGCAGATGATCACGATGTTCGGTCTGACCGAGCGTGCCGTCCCCACCGACCGCCTCGGCGAGGCGATGGCGGCGCTGGTCAGCAGCATCACGCTGGCCCAGTCCGCCGGCACTCTGCTGGCCGGATGGCTCGCCGACCGGTCCGGGGCGGCGGCACCGTTCCTGGTCACCTGCGCCGCGGCCGGCCTCGCCGCGGTGCTCGCCCTGACCACCGCCACCGAGGCCCGTTACCGGCGCCGCACCGGGGCGGGACACCGCCCGCTGACCAGGGCCCGGGCCGGCTGAGGCCCGTCCCGGCCGGCCGCAGGTGGACGGCGGAAACCCGCTGTTCACGGCCGGGCCCGCGCCGTAGGTTGGCCGGATGGCTCTCTCCGACTCCGTGCCCGCCACCGCCCGACCCGACCGCAGAGCGCTCGCCGCGGCGACCACCACGGTGGTGCTGTGGGCCTCCGCGTTCGTCGCGATCCGCGGCGCGGGGACGCACTTCGGCCCGGGCGCGCTCGCGCTCGGGCGGCTGCTGGCCGGATCGGTGGCGCTGGTCGCGCTGCTGCTGCACCGGCGCGAGGGGCTGCCGCCGCGCGCGGCCTGGCCGGGGATCGCGGTCAGCGGGCTGCTCTGGTTCGGCGCGTACATGGTGGTGCTCAACTGGGGCGAGCAGCAGGTCGACGCGGGCACCGCGGCGATGGTGGTGAACATCGGCCCGGTGCTGATCGCCCTGCTCGGCGGCAAGCTGCTCGGCGAGGGATTCCCGCCGCGGCTGCTCGCCGGGATGGCGGTCTCGTTCGCCGGCGCGGTGGTGGTCGGCCTGTCGACCTCGGGCGGCGGCTCCAGCTCGCTGCTCGGCATCGCCCTGTGCCTGCTGGCCGCGGTCAGCTACGCCGGCGGGGTGGTGGCCCAGAAGCCCGCGCTGCGGCACGCGTCCCCGCTGCAGACCACCACCTTCGGCTGCCTGGTCGGCACGGCGGCCTGTCTGCCGTTCACCCCGCAGCTGGTCGCCCAGGTCGGCACCGCCCCGCTGTCGGCGACCCTCGGCGTGGTGTACCTGGGCCTGTTCCCGACCGCGCTCGCCTTCACCACCTGGGCGTACGCCCTGGCGCGCACCACCGCCGGCCGGATGGGCGCCACCACGTACGCGGTGCCCGCGCTGGTGGTGCTGATGGCCTGGGCCGTGCTCGGCGAAGTGCCGACCCCGCTCGCACTGGCCGGCGGGGCGCTGTGCCTGGCGGGCGTCGCCGTCTCCCGCCGCCGCTGAGCATCCCTGCGCCGGGTACCGGCGGGGCGCTCAGGCCTCCAGCCGGCGCACCCGCTCCTCGTCGGTGGTACGCGGGCAGGTGACGCAGGCGTCGTCTGGGCGGATCGCGTAGTAGAGGCAGCAGCCGGCCCTGGTCCTGGTCCAGTGGGTGCGCCCGGCCGTGCCGGTCAGCCGGCGGAAGGCCGCGGCGCCCGGGAACGGCGGGGTGCCGCCCGGCAGCACGGCCTCGGCCGCCTCCACCGCCCGGTCCTCCTCCCCCAGCAGCCGGCCGAGGTACCAGATCCCGGAGACCAGGTCGTCGGCGGCCATCCCCCACAGGGCCCGCGGCCCGCGCCGGACGTACGGCTGGAAGGCCGCCAGAACCGGGCCGAGGTGCTCGGCCACGGCCGTGCGCAGCTCGGCCTCGCCGCCGGGCGCCCACTCGCCCGGACTCAGCGCGAGCCGGCCGTCGGACGGGTCCACCCACAGGTCCATGGCGCGCAGCCGGGGCACCCGGCCCTCCAGGTACCAGGGGCCGCTGATCAGCAGGCAGGCGGCCCAGAGGTAGGTGTGCAGGGCGCGGGAGGCGGCGACGTGCTCGCGGGGGGTGCGGCCGTGCTCGGCGGTGATCCTGGCGCTCTCGGCGGCGACCATCTCCTCGGCCGCGCAGGCGAGGGTGTCGGCTCTGCGCCAGTTCCCGCCCGCCATCGGCCGCCGGGCGAGTTCGACCCGCAGCACGCCGTCGCAGGCGGCGAACAGGAGCCGATAGGTCTCGGCCAGTTCGTCCGTCCGGCAGGGCTGACCGGCCGTCAGTTGGAGCATCGGAACTCCCCATGAGCGCTAAGGTGAGGCTCACCTTAGTTCATATTCGACGGTCCATCGATCGCGCATCCGGGTGATGTCGCGATCAGGGTGTGCCGAAGGCCCGTTCCGGCCAGGATCCACGGGCCGTCGCACCACTTCGGACCAGCAGCGAGGATCACCCATGCGGCTCTATCTGCTCGCGGTCAACCCGACCGACTCCGTCACACTCGGCTTCCTCCCGGCCGCCACCCGGATGGGGCTCGGCGTCACCGTGCTCACCGACCGCCCGCGCGAGCACCGCGAGGCGTACGCGGACCTGGCGCACCCGCCGGAGGTGCTGGAGTGCGCGGTGCAGGACTTCCGCGAGGTGGTGGCACTGATCTCCCGGCACCCGGCGCCCGACGCCGTGTTCAGCAACAGCGACCACCTGCAGACCCAGACCGCCCTGGCCGCCGCCTACTTCGGCCTGCCCGCGAAGGACTGGCGGGCCACCCTGCGGGCCAAGAACAAGGCCGAGCTGCGCCGGCACCTGGCCGCCACCGGACTGGACACCGTCTGGTCCGCCGAACTCGCGCCCGGCCAGGAGCCGGCCGAGCTGGACCCGCCGTTCCCGTGCGTCGTCAAACCGCGTGAAGGGGTCGCCAGCGAGGACGTGTCACTGGTCGCCGACCACGCCGAACTCGCCGCCCGCTGTGCGCAGATCAGGCAGCGCCGGGGACCGGCGGCCACCCTGCTGGTCGAGGAGTTCCTGACCGGCGACCTGCACACCCTGGAGACGCTCGGCGACGGCGACAGCCGCCTGGTGCTCGGCGGTTTCCGGACCCGCCTCTCCCCGCCGCCGCACTTCATCGAGGAGGTCCTGGAGTTCACCCCCGCCCATCCGCCGGCCGTGACCGCGCAGGTGCTCGCCCAACTGGACGCGGTCGGGGTCCGGCTCGGCGCCTGCCACACCGAGTTCGTGGTCCAGCCGGACGGCCGGGCCCGGCTGATCGAGGTCAACTACCGCGCCATCGGCGACCAGTGCGACCTGATGCTCCAACACCTGCTGGACGTCCCGTACTTCGAACTGGTGCTGGGCACCCACCTCGGCCGCCCGCTGCCGGCCGGCCCGCTCCCGGCCACCGGCCGCCGGGCCCGGGTCGAGGCGGTCTGCGCCGACCGCGCCGGGGTGCTGGCCGCGGCCCCGGCCGCGACGGCCTGGGAGGCCGACGGCGTGCGGTTCAGTTACCGGCCGACCCGCGCCGTCGGCGAGCGGCACGCGCACTACCGCACCAACCGCGACTACCTCGGCGTCGCCTGGGCGATCGGCCCCGACCAGGCGGCCGCCGACGACGCCGTCGCCGGGTTCCTGGCCGCCAACCGCTGGGAGGTCACCCCCTGACCCCCGACCCCCTGACCCCCTGACCCCCTGACCGCCGGGCCCGGCACCGCTCACCCGTCCGGAGTACGCCGGAGCGGGCCGCACGAGGTCCGCCGCCCGCCCCGGCGCGCGGGCCGGACCGGGCCGGACCGGGCCGGACGGGGGCCGGTCCCCGGGGCGCACCCGCGGCGGCGCCGTGTCACCGGCCCGCACCGGGGAGCAGGATGGGAGCCGGGCCCCGGAGCGAGAGGAACGGCAGCCATGGACTGGAAGCTCGAGGTGGTGGTGGTCCCCGTGGTGGACCTCGACCGCGCCAAGCGGTTCTACCACGAACAGGTCGGCTTCGGGCTCGACCACGACACCCGGATCGGCGAGCACAGCCGCGTGATCCAGCTGACCCCGCGCGGCTCCGGCTGCTCGATCGTGCTGGGCACCGGCATCCCGCAGTCCGTCCCCGGCTCGCTGCGCGGCCTGCAACTGGTCGTGGACGACGTGGCCGCGGCCCGCGCCGAGCTGGCCGAGCGGGGCGTCGACGTCACCGAGGTCCGGCACCTGGACGGCGGGGGCGAGTGGCGGCCCGGCCCGGGCGAGCCGTGGAACTCGTTCATCTTCTTCGACGACCCGGAGGGCAACAGCTGGGTGATCCAGGAGCGGCCCGCCACCACCTGACCGTCCGGCCGTCGGCCCGGCGGTCCCGGTTCAGGTCCCGGCACAGGTCCCGGCACAGGTCCCGGTGCAGGTCCCGGCGCGGATCCGCACCGTACGGGCGTGCGAGAGTGGTACCCGGCGAAAGGAGCGGTCAGGTGCTGATGGAGAAGGTGGCGGAGATCCTCGCCGAGGCGTCGGCCGAAGCGGTGGAGCCCCGGTTCCGGGCACTGGCCGCCGGCGAGGTGATGGAGAAGGCCCCGGGCGAAGTGGTCACCGTCGCCGACCGGGAGGCCGAACGGATCATCACCCGGCGGCTGCAGGAACTGCTGCCGGTGCCCGTGGTCGGCGAGGAGGCGGTATCCGCCGACCCCGCCCTCGCCCGGGCGCTGCTCGCCGAGCCTGCCGTCTGGCTGGTCGACCCGGTCGACGGCACCTCCAACTTCGTCGCCGGGCGCCCGGAGTTCGCGGTGATGGCCGCCCTGGTCCGGGACGGGCGAACCGTCGCGTCCTGGATCTGGCAGCCCGTCACCGGCACCGCGTACGCCGCCGAACTCGGCTCCGGCGCCTGGCGCGACGGGCACCGGATCCACCGCGAGCCGGCCGGCCGGCTGCCCGAGAAGTGGCACGGCCTGCTCAAGAGCCGCTTCCTCGACCCGGCCACCCACCACCGGCTGCACAGCCGGGCCCGCGCCTTCGGCCGGCTGGAGGAGGGCCTGCGGTCGGCCGGTATGGAGTACCCGCTGCTCGCCGACGGCGGGGTGGACTTCATCCTGTACTGGCGCACCCTGCCCTGGGACCACGCGCCCGGCTCCCTGCTGGTGACCGAGGCCGGCGGGGTCTCCGCCCGCCTCGACGGCACCGCGTACCGGCCGGAGCCGCCGGGCTGCGAGGACGGCCTGCTGGTCGCCGCCGACCCGGACCTGTGGGACCGGGCCCGCGACATCCTGCTCGGGCTCGACGGCTGACGCCGGGCCCGGCCCCGGCCCCGCCGCGAACCGGCTACCAGACCACCGGCAGCCGCTCCGGCAGCCGCTTGATGAAGCCCGGGCGCCAGGCCAACTGCTCCGCCGGCAGCGCCAGCCGCAGCTCCGGGAGCCGCCCGACCAGCGCCGTCAGGGCGATCCCGGCGTGGGTGCGGCCGAGCGCGGAGGCCGGGCAGTAGTGGCGGCCCGCCCCGAACGCCAGGTGCGGGCCGGCCGGCCGGTCGAAGTCGATCCGCTCCGGGTCCGGGAACACCTCCGGGTCGTAGTTGGCGCCCTCGACCAGCACCAGCACCAGCTCGCCCTGCTTCACCAGCACCTCGCCCACCTGCACGTCGGCCAGCGCGAGCCGCGGCAGCGCGTCACCGATCGACAGGTTGTACCGGAGCAGCTCGTCGACCGCCCGGTCGATCACGGCCGGCTCCCGGCGCAGCCGTTCGGCCAGCTCCGGACGGCGGGCCAGCGCGATGATCGCGTGCAGCAGAAACGCCGAGGCGGAGACCGCCCCCGCGCCGAACAGCGAGAGCGCCACGGTGGCCAGCAACTCGTCACCGACGCGGTCCGAGAGGTCCGGCGAGCGGCGCAGCTCGGCAAACCGCCCGAGCAGCCCCTCGGTCGGCTCCGGATCGGCGGTGAGCCGGGCCGTCATGTAGCCGAGGTCCTTGTACCAGTTGGGTGTCGAACCCTCGAACGGCGCCGGGCTGGTGATGAACGCGACGTCGATGCCGGACATCAGCCGGCGCCAGTCGTCGGTGGGCAGCCCGAGCAGCCGGCAGTGCAGCGCGGCGGAGTACGGCTCGGCGAAGCCGTCCCGCAGGTCCGCCGGCGGGCCCTGCTCCACCAGCACGTCCAGCAGCCGGTGCGCCTCGGCCTCCAGCCAGCCGCCCAACTCCCGGTCGGCGCGCGGGTTGAGGGTCTTCATCACGGCGTTGCGCAGACCGGCGCTGTTGATGTTGCCCATGTTGTTGACCACCTCCGGGGGGATGGTCAGCGCGTACTGGCGCGGCACCCCGGGGTTGGCGGTGTCCTTGAGGCTGAACCTCTCGTCCTCCAGCACCTGCTCGGCCAGCCGATGGCTGCTGACCAGCCAGGCCTCGTCACCGGTCATGGTGCGGACCCTGGCGACGGGGTGCTTCTCCCGTAGCAGTGCCGCCTCCTCGGGCAGCACGTCGCCGCGGGCGGAGAACGGGAAGGTGAACTCGGGTTCGGCGGTGGTGGTCATCGGGGTGCGCTCCTTCGGAGAGGGGTGTGCGGGTCGTGGGGGAAGGCGTGGTGGGGCCGGGGTCTCAGGCTGCGAGCGGATCGGCCGCGAAGCGGGGCCGGACCACCGCGTAGCCCTGGGCGGGCGCCGCGCGCAGGCCCTCGCTGCGGCCGAACAGCACCGGGGTGAGCGGGAGTTCGAGGTGGTAGCAGGAGATGGAGGAGGGCACGTCGAGCAGGGCCGGGGTGTCCAGGAAGAAGGGCAGCTCGGCGGCGATGTACGCGACCCCGGCGGCCAGTTGGGCCGGTGTCGGGGCGTCCGCGTCCACCAGCCTGGCCTGCAGGAACCCCCGGGCCATCCCCTCGGTCGCGGCCCGTAGCACCGGGTCGCCGCCGAGCGCGGCCAGCACCGCGGCGTGCAGGCCGCGGTAGGCCGCCCGGTCGGTCAGTTCGGAGAGCGCATGGGTGCGGACACCGTCGCGGTCCGCCTCCTCGACGGCCCGGCGGATCCGCCGCCGGGTGGCCTTGACCTCCTTGGCCGCGCGACGTTCGGCCTGCTCAAGCGGGTAGCCGGCGGCCTCGAACTGTGCCGCGACATGGAGATCGGCGTGCACCACGTCCACGGCCGCGAAGAACTCCCGCCCCCAGCATATGAGTTCGGTGAGGCGCTGATGACTGAAGTAGCTGTTGCCGGGGCTGACCCCGATCAGCAGGTGGTCGCCCCGTTCGAAGACCTCCCGGCAGCGGCCGGAGAACGGGACGGCCTCGAAGGCCCCGAGGCTGGTGGTCGGAGGGGCCGGAGTGGCCCGAGTGGTCCGAGTGGTCAGAAGTGTGTCGCTCATACCGCGGCCTCCGCGTCGCAGGGCTGGCTCCGCCGGCCGGCGGCGGCCGGGCACGGCGGAGAGGGTCGGGGCGGTGCAAGGTGGGTGAGGGGGTGCGGGCCGCCACGGCACACGGCTCCGGCCGGGATGAGGCCGGGACAGGGGGGGAACGGCGGCGGCGAACACCGGACCGGGGCAGGGTGCCGCGCCGGACCGGCGGGAGGACGGACGAGGGGCAGGACCGGCAGATCAGCCGGAGACGGCCCTGCCCGACCGGCCCGAGGGCCTAGGACGTGCCGGGGCGACAGGCCGAAGTGACCGCACGGACGCGGCGGCACATGGTGGATCCCCCTTGCGCCGCTAGTCCCTGGGAGCCGTGTGCTCCCGGTGTGGCGGCGGCTACCCGAAGTTACCGCCGCCGTTCCGCTTCCCGGCAAGCCAAGATCCGGGGGATGGCGGAAAAGCGCTTCGGTACGGCCGAAATCGACTGGACAATGGCCGGGAAAGTCTGTTCACGGAGACTTCCCGGCCGCCACGCGTCCCACCGGTATCCGCAGGTCGGGGCCGGTGGCACCAGTGGACAATCCCCCAATTCCTGCGCCCTGAAAGGAGTTTCTGCTGTGGCCTCAGCCGAATTCCGGGGCACCGCCGGACCGTTCCACGGCGCGGCCTGCGCGGACGATCCCGGCCAGCAGCGCCGCGGTGTCCTCGACGGTGGTGTGCGGGTTGAGGAGCGTCAGTTTCAGCCGCACCCGGCCGGGTCCGTCGCCCGGCAGCTCGGTCCGGCCGACCACGGCCCGGCCCGACCGCAGCAGCACCCGGCGCAGCTCCGCGTTGACCCGGTCGGCCACCGCCGGGTCGTCGCCGGCCGGGCGGTAGCGGAACACCACCGTGGTCAGCACCGGTTCGCAGAACAGCTCCAGCGCCGGATCGGCGTCGACCGCGCGGGCCGTCGCCCGGGCCAGGTCGTGGCAGGCGTCCACCAGGCGGCCGAGCCCGTCCCGGCCGAGGGTCCGCAGGGTGACGGCCAGCTTGAACCCGTCCGGGCGGCGGGTGGTGCGCAGCGAACGGCCGAGCAGGCTCGGGTACCCGGCCCGCTCGTCGTCGGCCGGGTTGAGGTACACCGCCCGCCGGGCCAGCGAGGCGTAACTCGCGGCCTCCCGCACCAGGAACACCCCGGCGGCGGCCGGCTGCCAGCCGAGCTTGTGGAAGTCCAGCGAGAGCGAGTCGGCCCGGTCGATGCCGTCCAGCAGTGGGGCGAGCCGGCGCGAGAACAGCGCCCCGCCGCCGTACGCGGCGTCGACGTGCAGCCAGGCGCCGTACCGGGCGGCCAGGTCGGCCGCCCGGTGCAGCGGGTCGACCGCACCGGTGTCGGTGGTGCCGGCGGTGGCGACCACGGCGATCGGGGTGCGGCCGTCGCGGACCGCCCCGGCGAGCGTGTCGGCCAGCGCGGCCGGGTCCATCCGCAGCCCGCGGTCGACCGCCACTCCGAGCACCGCCCGTTCGCCGAGGCCGAGCAGGGCGGCGGCGCGCTGCACCGAGAAGTGCGCGGCCCGGGACGCCACGATCACCGGCCGGACCGCCGCGGGCAGACCGTGCAGCTCGACCTCGGCGCCGGGGGCGCCGAGGGTGCGGTCGCGGGCCAGCATCAGACCGAGCAGATTGGACTCGGTGCCGCCGGAGGTCACCACACCCGCGGCCGATCCGGGCGGATGGCCCACCAGTTCGGCGAGTTCGGCCAGCAGCTCGGTCTCGAAGGCGGTGGCGGCCGGGGCCTGGTCCCAGGAGTCCTGGGACGGGTTGAGCGCGCCGACCGCCAGGTCGGCCGCGACGGCGACGGCCAGCGGCGGACAGTGCAGGTGCGCCGCGCACGCCGGATCCGCCGGGTCGGCGGCGCCCTGGGCGAGATGGGTGGTCAGCCGCAGCAGCGCGTCCGGGTCCGGCTCGTCCCGGCCGTACCGCAGCACGCCCGCGAACTGCTCGGCCAGCCGCCCGGGTTGACCGGCCGGGATCGGCCCGCCGCGCTGCTCGGCACCCACCGCCAGGGCCGTCAGCACGAGGTCCAGCAGCGGGCGGAGGGCATCCGGGCCGTGGACGCCACCGGACAGGGCGGCGGGAGCTCCGGGGCCGGGAGACGGTGGCCGGTCGCTCACCGGGGGGCGGTCGCTCACCGGGGGGCGTCCGCCGTCGAGGAGCGGGCCGCGGACTCGATCGCGTCGCAGAGCCGGTCCAGCACCGCCTCGGCCTGCTCGTCGCTGATGGTGAGCGGCGGCAGCAGCCGCAGCACCGCGTCGTGGCGGCCGCCGAGTTCGACGATCAGGCCGCGCTCCAGGCAGGCCTGCCGGACCCGGACGGCCAGCGCCGGGTCCGGCGGCAGCGCACCGCAGCTGTCCGGCCCGGCGGACGGATCGACCAGCTCGACCCCGATCATCAGCCCCCGCCCGCGGACGTCGCCGACCGCCGGGACCCTGCTCTTCAACCCGTCCAGCCGGGCGGTCATCCGCGCCCCGACCAGCTCGGCGCGCGCCACCAGCCCGTGCGCGGCGACGTACCGCAGGGTGGCCGCGCCCGCCGCCATCGCCAGCGTGTTGCCGCGGAACGTGCCGGTGTGCGCGCCGGGCTGCCAGCCGTCGTACTGCTCGCGGTAGACCACCACCGCCAGCGGCAGGCTGCCGCCGATCGCCTTGGACAGCACCATCGCGTCCGGCAGCACCCCGCTGTGCTCGACCGCCCACATCGCACCGGTCCGGCCGACCCCGGTCTGCACCTCGTCCACGATCAGCGGGATGCCGCGCTCGGCGGTGATCCGGCGCATCTCCCGCAGCCACGCGTCCGGCGCAGGCACCACGCCGCCCTCGCCCTGGACGGCCTCCAGGATCATCGCAGCGGGCGGCAGCACCCCGCCGGACGGGTCGTCCAGCAGCCGCTCGGTGTACGCGGCGGACAGCTCCGCGCCCCGCTCGCCGACCCCGAACGGGCAGCGGTACGGGTACGGGTAGGGCAGCCGGGTGACCTCGCCGCCGCTCGGCAGTGGGGACTTGACCGCGACACTGCCGGTGACCGCGAGCGCGCCGGCCGTCATCCCGTGGTACGCGCCGGTGAAGGCGAGCGCACCGCGGCGGCCGGTGGCCGTCTGCATCAGCTTGAGCGCCGCCTCGACCGCGTCGGTACCGGCCGGGCCGCAGAAGTGCACCCGGGCGCCGGCCGCGAACTCCGCCGGGAGACTGGCGAACAGGGCGGAGGTGAAGTCGTCCTTCTCGGCGGTGGCGAGGTCCAGCAGGTGCAGCGGCGCGCCGCTGTCCAGGGTCCGGCGGATCGCCTCCAGCACCACCGGATGGTTGTGGCCGAGGGCCAGGGTGCCCGCGCCGGACAGGCAGTCCAGGTACCGGCGGCCGTCCGCGCCCTCCACGGTCATGCCGTTGGCGCGCACCGGGACGATCGGGAAGGACCGGGCGTACGTCCGGGCGGCCGACTCGCGGATGCGCTGGCGGCGCAGGATCGCGTCGCCGACGGGGGCGGCGGTGTCGACGGTGGCGGCGGTGTCGACGGCGAGGGTCACAGGCTGGCTCCCTTTAGTTAGGTAAGCCTAACTTTACCGACCGCACTTCGGTGATCCCGCACCGCCACCGAACTCCACCCGACCGGGTGATGCCCGGCCGGCCGGGCAGGACGCGGGGCGGCGAGGCGCGGGGCCCGGGCCGCAGGGCAGCCGTCGGCGTGGACAACGAGCGGGAGCGGCCGGGGACACGGGGGCGGGTGGACGGGTCGGGGCCAGGCGGTCGGGCGTGGGCGCGCGGCGCGGGTGGCGGGTGACGGGTGGCGGGTGGCGGGTGGCGGGTGGCGGGGCGGAGACTACGCTGCGGGCAGCACCGACCGAGGGAGTACGCCGTGTCCGACGCAACCGCCGCCCGGCCCGGGGACGGACCGGCCGAACTGGCCCGCACCCGGGAGTTCTTCGCGGCGCGCGCAGCCGGCTGGGATACGAAGTTCCCCGACGACGGGCCGCGCTACACCCGGGCCATCGCCGAACTCGGCATCACAGCTGGCGACTTCGTCGTGGACGCGGGCTGCGGGACCGGACGGGCACTGCCACTGCTGCGGGCCGCCGCCGGGCCGCACGGCACCGTCCTGGGTGTGGACCTCACGCCCGAGATGATCGACCTGGCCCGTGCCCACCGTGGCAGTGCCGACCTGCTGGTGGCCGACTGCGCCCGGCTCCCGCTGCGCGACGCGGTCGTCGACCTGGTCTTCGGCGCGGGCCTGATCTCCCACCTGCCCGGCCCCGGCACCGGCCTGCGCGAACTGGCCCGGATCACCCGCCCCGGCGGGCGCCTCGCCCTCTACCACCCGATCGGCCGCACCGCCCTCGCCGCCCGGCACGGCCGCCGGATCACCCCGGACGACCTGCGGGCCGAACCCAACCTCCGCCTGCTCCTGGACGCCTGCGGCTGGGGGCTGACCGCGTACACCGACACCGACGAGCGGTACCTGGCGGTGGCGGTGCGGCGGGAGGGCTGAGGGGTCGGTCGGCGCCCGCGCGCAGGAGCGGGACCGGAGCGAGGGCGACGCGGCGTCGTAGCGGGGCAGGTCGTCGGGGCGGCGACGGGCACGGGGCCTGGCGCCCGGCCCTGGGCGGAGGGCAGGGGGCCGTGCCCGGCGGTACGGGTGGGTGGCCTTCCGGTGCGCGCAGTTCCCCGCGCCCCTGAAAGGCCCCGCCCGGGCCGGAGGGCAGGGGGCCGTGCCCGGCGGTACAGGTGGGTGGCCTTCCGCCGGGCGCAGTTCCCCGCGCCCCCGAAAAGCCCCACCCGGGCCGGGGGCGGGGACCGTTCCCCTCGCCCTTGAAATAAGCACGGGCCGGGGAGGGCAGGGGGTGTCAGATGTCGGCGTTGCCGCTGACGGCCCAGGCGAGGCCGGTGGCGGGGTCCTCGAGGGTGAGGTGGAGGTAGCGGACCTCGTCGGCGGGTTCGCTCCAGGTGAAGCAGCGCAGGCGGGCGACCAGGGAGTCGATCTCGGCACGGGACGGGCGGGGCCCGCCGGTCATCGCGGCGAGGACGCGCCACAGGGCGAGGCGGCCGTCCGCCGCGCCTTGGGCGGGGTGTTCCGAGCCGACCCGGACCAGGGCCGGGTAGGCGGCGGCGAACGGCAGGTGGCCGCCGTTGACCCGGCCCGGGGGTGCGGTGCGGGCGGCGGCGTCGCGGCCGGTGCCGCGGACGCAGGAGACGGTGGCCCATGGGGCCAGGACGGCCAGCAGCCGGGTGGCGGCCAGGCCGCGGACCGGTTCGCCGGGGGCGGGCAGGTCGACCTGGCCGAGGCCCTCGCGGGTGGCCGGCAGGGCCGCGGGCACCCGCAGGGCGCCGCCGTCCCTGAGGTACTCGGGGACCAGGCCGCCCTCCTGGCGGCCGGCCGCCTCCCAGCCGGCGAGGGTCAGTGGGACGCCTTCCGGGTCGGGTTCGGCATCGGCAGTGAGGTCCTCGCCGAGCAGCACCCGGGTGTGGGTGACCAGCCGCCGGACGGGCGCGGCGTCCAGCAGCGGGGCCAGCCGCCGCCAGGGGTGACGGGTCGCCAGGACCTCCCAGAGCGGTCCGGCGTCGTGGTCGGCCGGGCCGGCGGCGGTGTCCGGTCCGCCGTCCGGGTCGAACAGCCGGGCGGCCAGCTCGGGCGGCGCGCCGTACGCGATCAGGTGACCGAAGGGCGCCGCCTCGGCCGCCCCCACCGCCTGCCCGTGCCGCGCCACGGCCGCCGCCCGGGTCCGCCGGTAGGCGTCGAGCAGCTCCGGCCAACGGCTCTCGTCGGCGAGCGCGGCCAGCCTGCGGTGCTGATAGGTGATCACGTTTGGAGCGTACGACGCCGGTCCTCGCATCGGCCGACAGCGGGCCGGTTCGGTGCGTCGCCCACGCACCGCCGCCGGGGGCGCCGTCCGGCCGGCGGCCGGGGCCCGCCCGCACCCCGGGTCACTGCGGCGGCTTGCCGCCGGTCAGGACCCAGCGGACGTCGACGAAGCCGCTCTGCTGCTCGGTCAGGCGGCCGCCCTTGACCTGCTGGAAGGTCACCCAGGTGTTGGTCAGCCGGGGGGACTCCGCGCTCGGCAGCATGTCGCCCTGCCCCCAGTTGAGCGGCGGGGTGACTCCGCCGGTGTCGATCGAGTCGCCGCTGTCCAGCTGGGCCCGCATGCCCTTGGCGGTGAGCGGCTGGCCGGCCGAGGAGATCCGGTCGACGGCCTGCAGGAACGTCTGGTAGGCGACCCAGGTGGTCTGGACGGCGAGGTCCGAGGTGTCGATCGGCCGGCCGCCGGCGCCGGCCGCGTTGCCCGCGGTGCTGCGCAGGTCGTCCCAGACCTTTGACGACTCGGGCGGGTACCAGCCGGTCGCGAAGGACCCGTTGAGCGGGCTCTTCGCACCTCCGGTGGTGTCGATGACGGCCTGCTGGATGCTGCCGATCACCGAGGCCAGCTGGGTGCGCTTGGGGGCCAGCTGACGGTAGGCGTCGAGCAGCAGCAGGGTCTGCTCGGGTCCGAGCGCGACGGTGACGCAGTTGCCGGACCGGTCGTCGCCGACCGCCTTCTGGGCGATCGGCAGGACGGCGGCCGCGCTGGCCGCGTTCTCCGCCACCTTGACGTCGGCGAGCTTGATCCCGGCGGGCGAGATCGCACCGGAGAGGTAGCGGGTGAGGGTGTCGCCGATGCCGTTGTCCGGGCGGACCAGGGCCACCGCCTTGCAGCCGGCCGCGGCGAGCTGCCGGCCGCTGCCCGCGATCAGGGTCGGTGTCCCGCCGGCCACCGGGTAGGACAGCGGACTGCTGAACTCCGAGCCGGAGAGCCCGTAGCCGCCGAGGTAGGGGATGCCGGCCTCCTCCAGCAGCGGCATGAAGGTGTCGCCGTACTGGCTGTACGAGCCGATCACCGCGACCGCGTGGGCCGCGATGGCCTGGTGGGCGCAGTCGGTGACGCCGGCGGCGGAGTTGTGCTCGTTGCAGGTGAGCACCTTGAGCCGGTGTCCGGCCGGGCCGCCCTTGGCGTTGACCTCGCGGGCGATCTCCTCGGCGAGGGCGGTCACCCCGGGACGGTCGGCGGAGCCGGTGCCGGACGGCGCCCAGGTCATGACGGTGAGTTGGCCATCGCCGTCGGAGGCACCGGCCGGGCCGCCGCAGGCGGTTGTCGCCAGCAGCGCCGGGAGCAGGGCCGCGGCGGCCGCCAGGGCCGCGGCCCGGCGCCGCGCGCGGCCGCGGGGGCCCGCGTGCGTCCGCCGGGCGGCCTCGCCGGGTCGGTCCCCGGGCGCCACGGTCCGCCTGCTCATGCTGCCTGCCCTCGTCGGTCTGCGGGCGGCGCGGGAGCGCGCTCACCCGGCCGACAGCCAAACGGCACCGGCACACGATCAGGCCGACACCGCGCGAACACCGGGCGGACGGCGTCGAAACAAACAGGGTTGTCCGTACAGGTTTGACCCGGGCCCGGCGCCTGACCGACCTTCAACCGGGCCGGAAGGTAGCCGAATTCCTAGCCGGCCACCTCCGCGAGCAGCCGGGCGGCGTGCACCCGTCCGGCGTGCTCGACCAGGCTGATCAGCACGTTCTTGCCGGAGTCGCGGCGCCGGGCGTCGCAGAGCACCACCGGGGTGGCCGGGTCCAGGTCGAGGGCCGCGGAGACGTCCTCGACCCGGTGCACCCGGCTGCCCGCGAACTGGTTGACGGCGACCACGAACGGGATGCCGCGGTGCTCGAAGAAGTCGACGGCGGGGAAGCAGTCGGTCAGCCGCCGGGTGTCGGCGAGCACCACGGCACCGAGTGCCCCCTGGGCCAGTTCGTCCCAGAGGAACCAGAACCTGTCCTGTCCGGGGGTGCCGAACAGGTACACCGACAGGCCCTCGCGGATGGTGATCCGGCCGAAGTCCATCGCGACCGTGGTGGTGGTCTTCCGTTCCACCCCGCCGAGGTCGTCCACGCCCCGCCCGGCGGCGCTGAGTTGCTCCTCGGTACGCAGCGGGCGGATCTCGCTGACCGAGCCGACCAGGGTGGTCTTGCCCACCCCGAACCCGCCCGCGACCAGGATCTTCAGGGCCAGGTCCGGGGTGTCGGCGGGCCGTGGGTACGCGACCGGCGCGGGGGTCCCGGGCGATGCCGGGTCACAGTGCGCGGAGTCCATGGACGATCTCCTGGAGGATGTGTGCGTCGGGCAGCAGGGCCGGCGGTACGGGGCGGCCGACCCGGATGTGGCCGGCGTCCAGCAGGTCGCCGAGCAGCACCCGGACCACGCCGAGGGGGAGGTCGAGTTCGGCGGCGATCTCCGCGACGGAGAGCGGCTCGCCCTGGCAGAGGTCGAGGATGACGGCGTGCTCGGGGCCGACCGGCGGGTCGGCGCCCGCCGGTACGTGCCCGGTGACCAGCGCGATCAGGTCGAACTCCGGGCCGCCGGCGCCGGTCCGGCCCCGGGTCACGGCGTACGGTCGGACCATCGGACCCGCGTCCTCGTCGTACCAGCGGTCGGGCGACGGCGCATCAGGCGGCGCGGGCGGCGGTACGGGTGGGGGCCCGGGCGGATGCGGTGGGGGCGGCGGCACGGGCGGTGGGCCTGGCGGGCGGCGCGGCGGGTACGGCACCCCGCTCAGTCCCCGGCCGGACTGCGCGGCGGCGTGGACAGGTGCTCGCCGACCCGGCGGACCAGCCGGGCCATCTCGTAGGCGATCAGGCCGAGATCGGCACCCGCCCCGGCGAAGACGGCCAGGCAGCTGCCCTCGCCGGCGGCCGCGACGAACAGGAACCCGTGTTCCAACTCGACCATGGTCTGCCGGACTTCGCCCGCCTCGAAGTGCCGCCCGGCACCCTTGGCCAGGCTGTGGAAGCCGGAGGCGACGGCGGCCAGGTGCTCACCGTCCTCGCGGCCGATCCCGGCCGAGGTGCCCATCGCCAGGCCGTCCGAGGACAGCATCACCGCGAACCGGGCGTCGGCCACCCGGGCCACCAACTCGTCCAGCAGCCAGTTCAGTTCGCCCACAGGGCGGGTGGTGCCGATCATCGGTGCTCTCCTTCCGGTCCGATCGGGCGGACCGAGGCGGTGGGGCCGGTGGGGGTGTCCGGGTCGGCGGCGGCCCGGTGCGGGGCCAGGCCGCGGACCCAGCCCTGCCGGTAGGCGGACATCGCGGCCCGGGCCTGCTCCGGGTCGCGGTCGAGCGGTGCGGGGCCGCCGCTGCGGGACCGCGGGCGGGCGGGGGTCCCGCGGAGCTGCGGCGCGAGGCCGGCCTGGCGGACCCGCTTCGGCAGTTCGGCGTCCCCGGCGTCCCCGGCCTCCGCGGGTGCTCCGGGCGGTTCGGCGGCGGGGCCCGCCGGGACCTCGGCCGGGGCGGGGACCACCACCGGACGGGCGGTCCGCCCGACGGCCGCCCGGAACGGCGTGGGCCGCAGCACCCCGGGCTCGGCGCCCCGGGCGCCGAACGGCACCGCGGTGGCGGGCGGCCGGACCGGAGTCGGCTCCGCCCGCCCGGCCGGGAGCGGGGTCCGGGCCGGTGCGGCGGCCACCGGGCCGGGCCCGCCGGACGCCGCGGTGGCCACCGGGGCGTCCGGGCGCACCGCCGGTTCCGGGGTCCGGAGCAGGACGGTGGGCAGCAGCACCACGGCGGTGGTGCCGCCGTACGCGGAGGGCCGCAGCGCGACCCTGACCTCGTGACGCTTGGCGAGCCGGCTGACCACGAAGAGGCCGAGCCGGTCGCTGTCGAACAGGTCGGTCTGCTCGGTGGCGGCGATCCGGCGGTTGGCGTCGGCGAGCGCCTCCGGGCCCATCCCCAGACCCCGGTCCTCGATCTCCAGCGCGTAGCCGTTGCCGACCGGTTCGCCGCGGATGTGCACCTTGGTGTGCGGCGGCGAGAACCCGGTGGCGTTCTCCACCAGTTCGGCGACCAGGTGGGTCAGGTCGGCGACGGCCGGGCCGGCCAGCGCCACCGGCGGCAGCCGGTGGACCTCGACCCGGGCGTACTCCTCGACCTCCGCGACGGCGGCCCGGACCACGTCCACCAGCGGGACCGGCCGTCGCCAGGCCCGGCCGGGGGCGGCGCCGGAGAGGATGATCAGGCCCTCCGCGTGGCGGCGCATCCGGGTGGTCAGGTGGTCGAGCCGGAACAGGTCGTCCAGTTCGGCCGGGTCCTCGGTCCGGCGCTCCATCGCGTCCAGCAGGGTGAGCTGCCGGTGGACCAGGACCTGGCTGCGCCGGGCGAGGTTGACGAAGACCCCGGAGACCCCGGAGAGCACCTCGGCCCGCTCCACGGCGGCGGTGACGGCGGCCCGCCGGACGGTGCCGAGCGCGCCGTGCACCTGGCCGATCTCGTCGTCCCCGTGCGGCCCCAGCGGGGCCTCCGTCTCCACGTCGATCTCCTCTCCGGCGCGCAGCCGCCGCATGGTGGCGGGGAGTTGGCGTCCGGCCAGTTCCAGGGCGGAGTTCCGCAGGCCGATCAGCTCGGTGACCAGCCCGCGGCCGATCTGCACCGAGATCAGCAGCGAGGCGACCACCGCGCACAGACCCAGCAGGACGGCGGCCCCGGCCGGGGTGAGCAGGCCGACGGCGTACGGGTCGGCGCGTTCCAGGGCCGCGGCGGTGGCCGCGGACTGGACGGTCCCCAGCCGGCGGGCGGTGCTGTCGGCGGCGACCGCCCACCGGTCGGGGGCGACCGCGGCGGCGGCCGCCCGGCCGTCGGCGGAGTCGCGGACGGCGTCCTCGAAGCGGACCAGGTCCTGGTGGTCGCCGCCTTCGACGACCGCCACCAGGGCGGCCCGGTCGGCGGGCCGCAGGTCGCCGGCGGCGGTCTGCTCGAACATCCGGCGCGCGTAGGCGGCGGCGCCGAACTCGCGGAGCTGGTCGTCGGGGAGGCGGCCGAGTGCCTGGCCGGGCCGCAGCAGCGCGTCCTCGCGGGCGAGCAGTTCGCGGGAGCGGGCGAGTTCCAGCAGCACCCGGGCGTCCGAGCCGCCGGGCCGGTCCGCCTCGGCGGCGACCGCGCCGGTGACCTCCAGCGCGCGGTCCACCGCGGTGCCGTACGCGCCGTAGGCGTCGGCCCAGGTGACGGTCCGGGCGAGCAGCCTGGTCCGCAGACCGGCGAGGCCGGCGACCGCGGCGGTGAGCGCGTCCACCCGGTCAGCGGTGGCGGCGGGGAGGCCCTCGGCGTCGGCCCGGTTGTAGCCGGGGGCGAGGGCGAGCGGGGCGGCGGCCCGGTCGGTGGCGGCGGCGGTGTCGCGCAGGGCGCTCTCCCGGACCGGGCCGGGGGCGGCCAGCAGGTCCCCGGCGGCGGCCCGTTCGGCCTGCAGGGCGGCCACGGTGGCCTCGACCGGGACGCGCAGCGCATGGTCCACGGACCGGACGCGGCGCAGTGCGGCGACGTCCTGGGCGGTGGTCACGGTGGCGAACGACCACAGGGCGATCACCGACACCACCGGGACCATCAGCAGCGCGAGGATCTTCGCGCGGACGGTGCGGGGCCGCAGCGCCGGGCCCGGCGAGGTCCGGGGGACGGCCCGGGCCGGGGCCGGGCGGCCGGTCCGCTCCTCGCGGGCCGGCGGGCCGGCGTGGGCGCCCCGGCGCTGTCCGCCGGTTCCGGGCCGGACGGGGCCGCGCGCCGCGCTCGGGGAGGCCGGCGGCGCGCTGCGGGAGGTGCCGCGGCGTACACGCATGGGTGGCTGCCTTTCGGGGTGGCGGTGGGTGGGCGGGCTCAGGCGGCGCGGTCGAGTCCGGTGGCGCGCAGGTCCTCGACGGCGAGTTCGCCGGCCTCCCGGTAGGCGGCGCGTTCCTGGGCGCTCGGGGAGAGGGCGACGAACGCGGAGGTGAGGAAGAGGAAGGAGCCGAGGCCGACCGCGAGCGGGAAGATGAACTGCATCGGGGTGGCGCCGTCCAGACCCGTGCGGGCGGGGTCCAGGTGGACGTGGACGGCGGCCATGCCGGTGTAGTGCATGCTGCTGACCGCGAGTCCCATCACCAGCGCGGCGCCGCCGGCGGCGGGCAGGGTGCGGATGGTGAGGGTGGCCCAGAGCGCGGCGGTGGCGGCGCCGATCGCGATCACGACGGACAGCGCGACGGTCCCGGGCGCGTAGGAGAGGGTGCCGTGCAGACGGACGGCGGCCATGCCGAGGTAGTGCATGGCGCTCACGCCGACGCCGGTGACGGTGCCGCCGGCCAGCAGGGCGCGACCGCGGTGGCGGCCGTGGCCGACCACGAGGACTCCGAGGCCCACCACCAGGACGGCGACCAGCAGGCTGAGCAGGGTGAGCGGTACGTTGTAGCGCAGTTCGGTGCCGTCCACGGTGACTCCGAACATGGCGACGAAGTGCATCGTCCAGATCCCGGTGCCGATCGCCGCGGCCGCGGTGAGCAGCCAGTTCCGCCGCGAGGGGCCGGTGGCGGCGAGCGCCCGCAGGGTGCAGCGCAGGCCGAGCGCGGCGCCGGTGCAGGCCATCAGGTAGGAGAGGGTCGGGGTGAGCCAGCCGACGCTCAGGTGGTCGATCGTTCCCATCGGGGCCTCCGCACGTCGGGTCATATGCCCGGCGCATGTGCGCTTTCGTTCTCGGATGCGCTGGACGCTACCGAGCGTTGAAAGATGCTCACCCGAACATGCGAAAAGCCGCCCGTGCCAAGGGTCGGCTGTGCTCGAATGGTGCCCCCCTGTGGGCGGCGCGCGGGCCCCGCCGTTGTGCGCCCCCGCGTGCGACGGCCGCGCGGAACGACCGAGGGCGCACGGACATCAGGCCCGTACGCCCCGCCCCCGTCATCCCTTCCTGGTCAGGCCTATCCGCACCGGGCCGTCGACCTCCAGCGTGATCCCGTGCGTCAGCCGCACCTCGGTGTCGACCGCCGAGACCTCGAACTCCCGCAGCAGCACCGCCAGTCCGAGCACCGACTCGAGCATCGAGAAGTGCTGGCCGATGCAGGCCCGCGGACCGCCGCCGAACGGGAACCACGCGTAGCGGTGCCTGCGCGCCTCCCGTTCGGGGGTGAAACGCTCCGGGTCGAAGCGCTCCGGGTCCTCCCAGTGGTCCGGGTGTCGCTGCGTCACGTACGGGGCGACCAGCACGTCCGCACCGGCCGGGATCTCCACGCCGTCCACCACGCAGGCCGCGGCCGCGCGCCGGCCGATGACCGGGGCCGCCGGGTAGAGCCGCATCGCCTCCTTGAGCACCCGGGTCAGGTACGGCAGGGACGCCAGGTCCTCGGCGGTGGGCGGGCGGCCGCCGGCGAGCACCGCCCGGGCCTCGGCCCCGGCCCGCTCCTGCTGCTCGGGGTGGCGGCCCAGCAGGTGCAGAGCGAAGGTGAGCGAGGTGGCGGTGGTCTCGTGGCCGGCCAGCAGGAAGATCAGCACCTGCTCGCGCAGTTCGGTGGCGTCCAGCGCCTCGCCGCCCTCGCCGCGCGCCTCGGCCAGCAGCCCGAGCAGGTCGTCCGAGCTGCGCCCGGCCCGGCGGGCGATGATGTCGTCGCAGACCCGGTGGAGCGCCGCCTCGGCGGCCGCCGCCTCCCGGTTGCCCGGGGTCGGCCAGCTGCGGGGGGTGCGCAGCGGGGACAGCGCCCGCCCGCGCACGTAGCGGCCGAGGACGGGGAAGGCCGTGCGCACCACGTCGATGGCGGCCTCCACGTCGGCGCCGAACAGGATCCGGGCGACCGTGCGCAGCGCGAACCTGGACATCTCGTCGGCCGCGTCGACCACCCCGCGCGGCGTCCGCTCCCAGCGTTCGGCCAGCGCGGCGGACTCGGCGGCGACCGCCTGCGCGTAGCCGTCCACCCGGCGCCGGGTGAACAGCGGCTGGACCAGCCGCCGCTGGCGCAGGTAGTCGGCGTCCTGCGAGGTGAGCAGCCCGTTGCCGAAGGTCTGCCGGATCTCCTCGTAGAAGACGTTCTCCTTGCGGAAGTTGGCGGCCTGGGTGGCCAGCACCTGCTGGGCGCCCTCCGGGGAGCAGACCAGGTAGAACTCGGCCCGCAGCCCGGGCGGTCCGGCCGAGAACCGGACCACGTCACCGTGGTCGCGCCGGGCGTCGAGGTATGCCCGCAACGGGTCCTGCTTGAGGTCGAGCATCGAGCCGAGGAGCGGGAGACCGGGCGGGCCGGGAGCGCGGGTGGCCGGCATGACACCTCCGAGCTGGAACGGATGTACGTATCCGCACCACGCTAACTGACGGTTCATCACCGCAGAAGAGCGCGCCCGGCGCCCGCCGGCCCGCCCGGTCACTCGAACTCGGTACCGCCCTTGCGGGTCAGGTACGCGCCGCTGACCACCTTGGCGATGGCCCGGCCGCCGAGCAGCGGACTGTGCCGCTCGGTGACGGGACGGACCACCACGCCCTCGCGCAGGTGCAGGTCCCGCCCGGAGACGGTCTCCCGGCCGTCGGCCAGCGCCAGCACCCGGTCGGCGTCGAACGGGCCACTCCAAAGCCGGGGCACCAGCGGCAGTTCTCCGTCCAGCAGTTCGGCGGAGTCCAGCCAGCGCAGCTGCCCGTCGACGACCGCCGAGACGTCGAACACCGCGTAGCCGGGCAGCTCGCCGCCGCCGACCGCGCCGTACGCCAGGTCCTGCACCCCGGCGCCGAACACCTCGCCGAAGACGCCCACCCGGTCGGCGCCGAGCCGCTCGGCCAGCCGGGCCGCCGCCTCGGGGACGCCGTGCGCGCGCACCGCCCGCCAGTAGAGGTTGCGCCCGTCCTCCTTGAGCGCCAGGGACTGGGCGCCGATGCCCTTGGAGGACACCTGCACCTCGCCGCTGCCGGCGTGGAAGGTGAGCAGGCAGCAGGTGCCGTGCAGCTTCTCGGTCACCACCACCGGCTCGCCGGGCTCGAAGACGCCGGGGAAGCGCTTGAGGTTCTCGATGTCCACCCAGGGCAGCAGCTCCGGGGCCGGCTCCACGTCGCCGCTCATCGAGGACGGGACCGGCGGCACCCACTTGACGATGCCGAGCAGCTCGGCGAAGTCCGCGCCGGAGTCGAGGGCCTGCACCAGGTCGTCCTCGCCGACCGCGCGCGGGCGGCAGACGATGCCCTGGGAGAGTTCGCCGCGCAGCCGTACGGCCCGGACCCGGTCGGCCCGGCTGCCGGCCAGCCGGCCGGTCAGGCCGAGCTCCTCGATCAGCGCGGGCGGCAGCACCGCCTGCTCCGGGATGTACACCGCGAGGTCCCCGCTGCGGAAGGCGCCCTTGGCGACCACCGCGCGGTAGAGCCCGACCTGGGCCAGCTCGAGGGCGTCCGCGTTGGGGTGCTCATGGATCGTCAGCCGTTCGGCGGTGACGCGCAGTGTCGACATTCCGGGTACTCCTCCCCGTCCGGGCGCGGCCCTCGGCCGCGCCGTGCGGACACTCTCGCGGGCGGGCCACCACGGTGGCCAGGGATTTTCGGCTTGCGCTATCGCACATGCGATCATCCGGGCGCGGTGGTCCTGGCCTGTGCGATGAAACAGAGGATTTTCCGGTGGTATTTGCGACAGTATGATCAGCGTTGCCGCCATACCCCCGCGCCGTACCCCCGGCGCGGCAGAAGGGGAAATCCCATGAGCTCCATCAGACTCCGCGCCGCGCTCGCCGCCGCCTCCGTGCTCGCCCTCGCCGCCGGCCTCACCGCCTGCGGCAGCGACGCCGCCACCCCGGCCGCGACCGCGTCGGCGCCGGCCGGCAGCTCCACCGCCTCCGCCGCCGCCCCCAAGGCGACCGGCGCGCTGACGGTGTTCGCCGCCGCCTCGCTCAAGGAGTCCTTTACCGAGCTCGGCAAGAAGTTCGAGGCCGCCAACCCCGGCGCCAAGGTGACCTTCAACTTCGGCGGCAGCTCCGCCCTCGCCCAGAGCATCAACTCCGGCGCCCCGGCCGACGTGTTCGCCGCCGCGAGCCCGGCCACCATGAAGACCGTCACCGACGCCAAGGGAGCCGAGAGCCCCAAGGTCTTCGTCCGCAACACGCTGGCCATCGCGGTCCCCAAGGGCAACCCCAAGCACATCGCCGGCCTGGCGGACCTCACCGGCGTCAAGGTCGCACTGTGCGCCAAGGAGGTGCCCTGCGGCTCGGCGGCCGTCACCGCGCTCGCCGCGGGCAGCGTCAACCTGACCCCGGTCACCCTGGAGCAGGACGTCAAGGGCGCCCTCACCAAGGTCGAGCTGGGCGAGGTGGACGCCTCCCTCGTGTACAAGACCGATGTGAAGGCCGATGCTGCGAAGATCGACGGCGTGGACTTCCCCGAGGCCGCCAAGGCCGTGAACGACTACCCGATCGCCGCACTCACCAAGGCCCCCAACGCCTCGGCCGCCGCGGCCTTCGTCGCCTACATCCAGTCCGCCGAGGCCACCCAGGTCCTGACCGCGGCCGGCTTCCAGACCCCGTGACCCTGTCCGGACCCCTGCGCAAGGCAGCACCGAGCACCGGCGGAGCGCCGGCGGCCACCCGCCGCCGGCGCTCCCGCCGCATCCCCTACCCGCTGCTGCTGCCCGCGCTGCTCGGCCTGGTCTTCCTGGTCCTGCCGCTGGTGGGGCTGCTGGTCCGGGCGCCGTGGAGTTCGCTGCCCGAGCAGCTGACCAGCCCCGAGGTGTGGCAGGCGCTGCGGCTGTCGCTGATCTGCGCCACCTCGGCGACCGTGGTGTCGCTGGTGCTCGGGGTGCCGCTGGCCTGGCTGCTGGCCCGTACCGAGATCCCCGGCCGCCGGGTGATCCGCGCCCTGGTGACCCTGCCGCTGGTGCTGCCGCCGGTGGTCGGCGGTGTGGCCCTGCTGCTGGTGCTCGGCCGCAACGGCATCGTCGGCCGGTGGCTCGACTCGGCCTTCGGCATCACGCTGCCGTTCACCACGGCCGGCGTGGTGGTCGCCGAGGCCTTCGTCGCGATGCCGTTCCTGGTGATCAGCGTGGAGGGCGCGCTGCGGGCCGCCGATCCCCGGTACGAGGAGGCGGCCGCCACGCTGGGCGCCTCCCGGCTGACCGCGTTCCGCCGGGTCACGCTGCCGCTGATCGCCCCCGGCATCGGCGCCGGCGCCGTACTGGCCTGGTCCCGGGCGCTCGGCGAGTTCGGCGCCACCATCACCTTCGCCGGCAACTTCCCCGGCCGGACCCAGACCATGCCGCTGGCCGTCTACCTCGCCATGGAGCGCGACCCGGAGGCCGCCATCGCGCTCAGCCTGGTCCTGCTCGCGGTGTCCGTCGCCGTCCTCGCCGGGCTGCGCGAGCGCTGGCTGTCGACCACGTGAACCGGCCCCCGGCCCCCTCCCCCAGGAGCCCGCACCCATGACGCCGACCGCGCCCGACGCCCGCCCCGCGCTCGACGCCCTGCTGCGGGTCGAACGCACCGCCTTCCGGCTCGACCTGGCACTGACCGCCGCCCCCGGCGAGACGGTCGCCCTGCTCGGCCCGAACGGCGCCGGCAAGTCCACCGCGCTGCGCGCCCTGGCCGGGCTGCTGCCGCTGGGTTCCGGTCACCTCCGGCTGGACGGCGTCACCCTCGAGGAGCCGGCCACCGGGCTGCACACCCCCGCGGAGGAACGCCCGGTCGGTGTGGTGTTCCAGGACTACCTGCTCTTCCCGCACCTCAGTGCACTCGACAACGTCGCCTTCGGGCTGCGCTGCCAGGGCCTGCGCAAGGCGGCCGCCCGGGCCGCCGCGCTGCCCTGGCTGGAGCGGATGGGCCTGGCCGAGCACAGCGCCGCCAAGCCCGGCCGGCTCTCCGGTGGCCAGGCCCAGCGGGTCGCGCTCGCCCGCGCGCTGGCGGTCCGCCCCCGGCTGCTGCTGCTCGACGAGCCGCTGGCCGCGCTGGACGCCCGCACCCGGCTCGACGTCCGCTCCCAGCTGCGGCGCCACCTGGCGGAGTTCGAGGCGGTGGCGGTGCTGGTGACCCACGACCCGCTGGACGCGATGGTGCTGGCGGACCGGCTGGTGGTGATCGAGGACGGCCGGCAGGTGCAGTCCGGCACCCCCGCCGAGATCGCCCGCCACCCGCGCACCGACTACATCGCCCGGCTGGTCGGCCTCAACCTCTACCGCGGCACCGCCGCGGGCCACACCGTCTCCCTGCCCGACGGCGGCCCGGAACTGGTCACCACCGAGGAGCTCACCGGCGCGGCCTTCGTCGCCTTCCCGCCCGCCGCGGTCACCCTGCACCGGGAGCGGCCCGACTCCAGCGCCCGCAACGTCTGGCCCGCCACCGTGGACGGTCTCGACCTGCACGGCGACCAGGTCCGGGTCGACCTCTCGGGCGCCCTGCCGATGGCCGCCGACCTCACCCCGGCGGCGGTCGCCGAACTCGACCTCGCCCCGGGCTCCTCGGTCTGGGCCGCCGTCAAGGCCGCCCAGACCCGCGCCTACCCGGCCTGATCCCCGTCCGGGCCGCAGTACGGGGCATCCAGCACCGCCAGCAGGCCCGGGTGGACCAGTGCGCCCGGCAGCCGCGGGTGCGGGGCAAGGATCCGGGCGGACCGCAGCGCGGCCAGCGCGGGCGCGGGATCGTACGGGATCCGGCCGCGCAGCCGATCGGCCGACAGCGCCGGGGCGTACCGCAGTTGCCCGAGCACGGCGAGGGCCGCCGGGTCGCCCGCCACCCGCTCCTCGGCCGCGCCGAGCAGCTGCCGGTAGGTGGCGATGGTCGCGCTCCGGTGCCTGGCGGTCTCCGTCACGGCACGGGCGAACAGCTCGCCCCAGCGGGCCCAGTCGCCGTCCGCCGCCGCGACGATCGCCTCGTCCTGCGCCGCGTGGTGGACCTGCGCCCAGCCGTCCAGGTCGAGCAGCAGACCGGGCAGCAGGCCGGTGCCCACCAGGTCGCACTGGGCGATCAGCCGGGCGATCCGGCCGTTGCCGTCGGGGAACGGGTGAACGGTGAACAGCCGCAGCATCCCGAACGCGGCGGCGTCCAGCGCCGGGGAGGCGCCGGCGACCGCCCACCGGTACCAGCGTTCCAGCTGACCGTGCAGCGCCCGGCCGGGCGCCACCGCGATCACGAACCGGCTCCCGTCCGGCCAGGTGACCCGGGCGGTGGTGCGCCGGAACCCGCCCGGACCGGGGATGTCCGGGTCGGCCGCCACCAGCAGGCGGTGCAGCTCGGCGAGCGCGTCCGGGGTGAAGCACGGCCGACGCCCGGGCCGCTCCAGCAACTCGGCACGGACCGAGCCGACCGCCAACAGGCCTGCCGCGACGCGCTGTTCGGCGGCCGCGGCGAGCTGCTCGGCCAGCCGGGCCGGGTCGGTGCCGGCCACCAGGGCGTGGTGCAGCCGCGCCCGCGGCCGCGGGCGGTGGAACAGGTCCGGGTCACCGAGGTACCCGGCGGCGGCCCGCAACTCGGCCAGCGCGGCCAGCGCCTGCTCGCGCGCCGCGGCGGGCACGGCCTCGGCGCCCGGGGGCGGCACGACGGGCCGATGCGCCGCAGCCCGCGGGTCGCGCCCTATCCTCCTGACTGGCCCTCACGACGCAGGGCCGGAGCACGCGGTGGGGAGGCCGGTATCGCCAGG
>NZ_JBEZIR010000064.1:0-47143 GCF_040651175.1 Kitasatospora sp. NPDC048540 | reverse complement strand
GTCGCTCGACCGTCACGTGCTCGGGCACGGCGACGGTCAGGTCGCCCGCCTCAACGACGGCGCTCACTGCGGCCAGGACTGCCTGGGAAAGCTCTACCACCCTTCGCCCCCTCGCGCCTCCGCCCCTCGCGCCTCCGCCCTGCCGGAGGCAGCCACCCCGAGAAGGACTCCCCGTGGCCTCCACCCTCCGCGCGCCCGCCGAGGACAGCCCGCCCCCGCCGGACCGGCCCGGCCCCGCCGCTGCGGCCGGGCGCCCCGCCTGGCGCTCCCGGCTGCACCGCCTCGACCTCAAGGCCTCGCCGTACGTCTTCATCGCGCCGTTCTTCCTGTGCTTCGCGGTCTTCGGTCTCTTCCCGCTGGTCTGGACCGGCTGGCTCTCGCTGCACCGGGTCGACCTGCTCACCCCGGACGTCGCCGAGTGGCGCGGGTTCGGCAACTACACCCGGCTGTGGGCGACCGACCAGTTCTGGAACGCGCTGCGCAACACCGTCACCATCGGTGTGCTCTCCACCGTGCCGCAGCTGCTGATGGCGCTGGTCCTCGCCCATCTGCTCAACTACCGGCTGCGCGGCCGCGGTCTCCTGCGGGTCGCGGTGCTGGCGCCGTACGCCACCTCGATCGCCGCCGCGACGCTGGTCTTCGTCCAGCTGTTCAACCCCGACTACGGGCTGGTGAACTGGTGCCTGTCGGGGCTCGGGCTGGCGCACACCGACTGGTACGCCGACACCTGGCCCTCGCAGATCGCCATCGCGACCATCGTCACCTGGCGCTGGACCGGCTACAACGCGCTGATCTACCTGGCCGCGATGCAGGCCGTCCCGAAGGACCTGTACGAGGCCGCCGCGCTGGACGGTGCCTCCCGCTGGCAGCAGTTCACCCGGATCACCGTGCCGTCGATCCGGCCGACCATCCTGTTCACCGTCGTGGTCTCCACCATCGGGGCCACCCAGCTGTTCGGTGAGCCGCTGCTGTTCGGCGGCGGTGTCGGGGTCAGCGGCGGATCCGCCCACCAGTTCCAGACCCTCGGCCTGTACATGTACGAACTCGGCTGGCCGAGCCGCCAGTTGGGCCGCGCCTCGGCGGTCGCCTGGACGATGCTGCTGCTCCTGCTGCTGATCGGCGCCGTCCGGTACCTGTTCGCCCGCCGCCACCGCCTCGAACCGAAGGGCTGACCATGGCCGCCACCACCGCCCCCGGCGCGCTACGGCGCCGTCTGCGCCCCGGCGCCGGCGCCCAGGACAAGGCCGGTCCGGTCACCTACCTGGTGCTCGGCCTCGCCGCGGTCGTCTCGCTGTTCCCGCTGTACTGGACCTTCGTCGCGGCCACCTCCACCGGCGACCGGGTCGCCCAGTCGCCGCCGCCGCTGGTGCCGGGCGGCGAGCTGTGGAACAACGTCCGCACCGTCTGGGACCAGGCCGACATGGGCACCGCGCTGCTCAACTCGACCGTGGTGGCCGGCTGCGTCGCGCTGTCCACGGTGCTGTTCGCCACCCTGGCCGGGTTCGCCTTCGCCAAGCTGGCCTTCCGCGGCCGGGGCGCGCTGCTCTCGCTGGTGGTCGCCACCATGACGATCCCGCCGCAGCTCGGCGTCATCCCGCTGTACCGGATCGTCACCGGCCTCGGCTGGGGCAACCACCTCCAGGCGGTGGTGCTGCCGTCGCTGGTGGCCGCGTTCGGGGTGTTCTTCATGCGGCAGTTCCTCGCCGAGGCGGTCCCGACCGAGCTGATCGAGGCCGCCCGGGTGGACGGGGCGCACAGCCTGCGGATCGTGTGGCACGTGGTCCTGCCGATCGCCCGCCCCGCCATGGCCGTCCTCGGCATGCTGGTCTTCGTGCAGTCCTGGAACGACTTCTTCTGGCCCTTCGTGGTCCTCACCCAGCAGAACCCGACCGTACAGGTGGCCCTGGCCGGCATCGGCGGCGGCAGCGCGTACGAGATCAACCAGGCCGTCATCATGACCGGCGCCCTGGTCGGCACCCTTCCGCTGCTGCTGGTCTTCGCCGTGCTGGGTAGGCACATCGTCGGCGGGATCACCGCCGGCGCGGTCAAGAGCTGACCCCACGCACCACCGCATCCCACAGAGGAGCCCACCGCATGACCGTCAACAGCCGACGCTTCCCCCCGGGTTTCGTCTGGGGCGCCGCGACCGCCGCGTACCAGGTCGAGGGCGCCGCCGCCGAGGGCGGCCGGACCCCCTCGATCTGGGACACCTTCAGCCACACCCCGGGCCGGACCGTCAACGGCGACACCGGCGACCGGGCCGTCGACCACCTGCACCGCTTCAGGGAGGACGTCCGGCTGATGGCCGGCCTCGGCCTCACCTCGTACCGCTTCTCGCTGTCCTGGCCGCGGATCCAGCCCACCGGCCGCGGCCCGGCCCTCGAACGCGGCCTGGACTTCTACCGGGCGCTCGCCGACGAACTGCTCGCCCACGGGATCACCCCCGCCGCCACCCTCTACCACTGGGACCTGCCGCAGCACCTGGAGGACCGCGGCGGCTGGCCGGTCCGCGACACCGCGTACCGCTTCGCCGAGTACGCCGCCCTGGCCGCGGAGGCGCTCGGTGACCGGGTGCCGACCTGGATCACCCTCAACGAGCCCTGGTGCAGCGCCTTCCTCGGCTACGGCTCCGGGGTGCACGCCCCCGGCCGGACCGACCCGGTCGACGCGCTGCGCGCCGCCCACCACCTCAACCTCGGGCACGGCCTCGCCGTCGACGCGCTGCGCGGCGCGCTGCCCGCCGCCGCCCGGATCGCCGTCTCGCTGAACCTGCACGCGGTGCGGCCGCTCGAGGGGCGGCCCGAGGACCTGGATGCAGCCCGCCGGATCGACGCGGTCGGCAACCGGATCTTCACCGGCCCGATGCTGCACGGCGGCTACCCCGAGGACCTGCTCGCCGACACCGCGCACCTGACCGACTGGGAGTTCGTCCGGGCCGGCGACCCCGCCCGGATCGCCCGGCCGATCGACCTGCTCGGGCTGAACTACTACACCCCGACCGTGGTGTCGGCGGCGCCGCACACCGCCGGCGCCGCCCGGCACGACGGACACGGCGTCAGCGAGCACTCGCCCTGGCCCGGCGCCGACCGGGTCGCCTTCCACCCCGCCCCGGGCGAGGTGACCGCGATGGGGTGGCCGGTCGAGCCCGGCGCGCTGTCCGAGCTGCTGCTGGCGCTGCACCGCGAGCACGGTCTGCCGCTGCTGGTCACCGAGAACGGCGCCGCCTACGAGGACGTGGTCGGCCCGGACGGCACCGTCCAGGACCCCGAGCGGATCGCGTACCTGCGCGGGCACCTCGCGGCGGTCGCCGACGCCGTCGAGGGCGGCGCCGACGTCCGCGGCTACTACCTCTGGTCGCTGCTGGACAACTTCGAATGGTCGTACGGCTACGGGAAGCGGTTTGGGATCGTCCACGTCGACTACCCGACGCTGGCCCGCACGCCGAAGGCGAGCGCGCACTGGTACGCCGAGGCGATCCGGCGCGGCGGCCCGCACTGACCGTGACCGGCGCGGGCCGGGCCGACCGCCCGGCCCGCGCGGGCGGATGACGGACCGTGACGGCCTCCCGTGACGGGCCGTGACGGCGGCCACCGACCGTCACGGGCGCCCCCGGTCGCCCCCGGTCACCGCCGTCCACGGCCGATTGCCGGCCTCACCCGAACGGCGCAAGCTGGAAGCAGCAGCCCGGCCGTCCCCCGGACCCGGGCCCCCGCCGCAGCCCCTTCGAGGTGGTCGACGATGGCGGACACAACAGATGTGAGGCCCTGGCGGACCCTCACCGGAGGCAGCGCCACCGGGGCCGACGCGTACATCGTGCCCTTCGACAAGTCCGGCGCCTGCACCGGCGAGCGGACCGCGGAAGCCGTGGTGGAGGCCGCCGCCCACGCCACCGACGTGTTCCTGTTCTCGCACGGCTGGAACAACGACTGGGCGGCCGCCACCGGGCGTTACGACGACTTCATCGCCCGGTTCCTGGAGACCGGTCACCGTTGGTGGAACCCGCCGGGCCGCGACTACCGTCCGTTGCTGGCGGGGGTGTTCTGGCCGAGCACCGCGCTGGTGGCACCCGGTGAGCGGGGACCCGTGATCGCCGGGTCGCCGCCGGGCCCCGCCACGACGGCGGCGCTGGCCGAGGAACTGTCGCCGACCGACGCGGCCCGGCTGACCGAGCTGGCCGGGCCCGAGCGGATCGACCGGGACGAGGCACGGGAACTGGCCGAACTGCTCGCCCCCGT
Organism: Kitasatospora sp. NPDC048540; assembly: GCF_040651175.1. Classification (NCBI taxonomy): domain Bacteria; kingdom Bacillati; phylum Actinomycetota; class Actinomycetes; order Kitasatosporales; family Streptomycetaceae; genus Kitasatospora; species Kitasatospora sp. NPDC048540. Next base: position 42,908 of record NZ_JBEZIR010000064.1, on the reverse strand, counting down.
GCTGGCCGACGGCACCGACGAACTGCGTCCGGGCAGCCCGGCGCGGCCCGACCCCGCGGACCTGGTCGACGCCTGGCGCGGGCTGCCGCCCGAACGCCCCGCGGGCGGCCCGCCGCCGCGCCCAGGCGGCTTCATCGAGGACGACGGGCCGGGCGCACCCGCGGCCCCCGGCACCGCGGGCGGACCAGGGGAGTTCGCCGCCCGGTTCGACCCGCGGCAGATCATCCGGCTGGCGACCGTACTGCTGATGAAGGACCGGGCCGGGCGGGTGGGCGGCCACGGGGTGGCCCTGCTGCTGCGCTCCCTGCTCGACGCCCCCTCCGGCGCCCGGATCCACCTGGTCGGACACTCGTACGGCGCCAAGGTGGTGCTCTCGGCGCTGTGCGACGGCCCCGCGCCCGGCCGGAAGGTCGAGTCGGTGCTGCTGCTCCAGCCCGCCCTGTCCGCCCTGTGCTTCGCGCGGGACGTCGACGGCACCGGACGGCCCGGCGGCTACCGGCCCGCGCCGGAGCGCTCGGAGCAGCCGGTGCTGACCACCTTCAGCCGTCATGACGTGCCGCTGACCGAGGTCTTCCACCTGGCCGTCCGGCGGCGCTCCGACCTCGGCGAGGTGGTGATCGCCGGCGCGCCGCCGTCCCGCTACGCCGCGCTCGGCGGGTACGGCCCGCAGGGCGTCGACGGGGAGAGCGTGACGGTGGACCCCAGGGAGCCGCCGGAGCAGTACCCGCTGGGCCCGGGCCCCCGGATCGTCGCCGTCAAGGCGGACGAGGTGATCTCCGGGCACGGGGACGTCGCCAACCCGGCCACCGCCTGGGCGCTGCTGTCCCAGGTGATGGGTGCGGGGTCGACGGGTGACGGGTGAGCGCCGATGGCCGTCCAGATCCGCAGCGAGTACGACCTCCCCACGCTGCGCATCCGGCTGTCGGGTGCGGGCCGGGCCGGGCTGACGCACGTCGAGTTCCAGACCGTCCTGGGCGGCGGGCGGCCCGAACGGGTGGCCGGCTGCACCATCGGCCAACTCGGGCTGCCGGAGCGGCTGTCCGCCCGCGACCAGCTCCCGGACCACCGGTTCCGGATCCCCACCGAGCTGGTGAAGGCGCTGGCGGCCGCCGCGGACGGCCTCGGGCCGTCGCCCGGTCCGCCGTCGAACGCGCTCTGGCTGGAGCTCGCCAACCCGCGCGGCTACCTCCACCTGGTCCCCTGGGAGGAGTTGCTCGCCCCGCTGGGCCGTCCCGTGGTCCGGCTGCCGAACCACACCGTCCGCGCGCAGTCCCCGTCGGACACCCTCGAGGTGGCGCTCTGCGCCGGTTCCCGGTCGGCGGGCACCGCCGCGGCCACCGCCGCCGTCCTCGAACAGCTCACCGGGATGTGGATCGAGCACTCCGGGCGCCACGTCCGGGCGCACCTGTTCACCGACCTGGCCGGCCACCGCGAGGTGGCGCGCTGGGCCAGCGGCATGACCCCCTTCCTGGTGGTGCACGATCCGCACGACGCCGCCCGCTGCGCGCCCTCCGCGAACAGCCTCAGCTGCGCCGAGGAGCCGGGCCGGGTGCTCGACCCGTGGCTGCGCTGGATCCGCGACGCGCTGCAGCGCCAGGCCCTGGACGTGGTCCAGTTCGTCACCGACGGCCGGCTCTCCAACGGCCGGGGCGCCCTGGCCCTCGCCGGCACCCCGCTGCGCGGTCCGCAGCGGGCCGCGTCGCCGTTCGTCGGCAGTGCCCAGCTCAGCACGCTGCTCGCCCAGGTCGGCGCCTGGTGCCTGGTGCTGAACGCGGTGCCGGGCATCCGTTCCGGTGCCGCGCTGCGGGAGCTGGCCGATGCGGTCGCGGCGGTGCGCCCGGGCGTCGTCCTGGTCGACGACCTCGATCTCGACCCGGACCTGCGACAGCTGGGCTCGGCCGTCGGCATGGTGCTGGGCGCCGCCGACCCGCCCACGACGGCCATGCCGGGCCTGGTCTGCTGGGCCCACCCCAAGTTCGCCGAGTCCCCGGGGACGGCAGCCATGCTGCTCACCCCGGACCGGCGTTCGACGCTGATCGGCGGCGCCACCCAGGACGCCCTGACCGGTGACCGCACCCCTTCCTGGGTGGCCTCCGGGACCCGTTACCTGGAGGCGCAGCAGTCCGAGTGGATGCCCGACTCGCCGGATGCGGCCGAGGTGGACCCGGACGCGGCCGCCGCGCTGCGTTCGGTCTCCTCGCTCCTCGAGAAGCACGTCCGCCGGCACCTCGACGGCCGCCCCGGAGGTGCGCCATGAGTCGACTGATCTTCCAGCTCTCGGGTTCGGTCGGGCTCGACAACCTGACCCACGTGCAGATCTCGCTGTCGGAGCCGCCGGTGTTCGGCGTCCCCGCGCACCCGTTCCAGTGCACCGGGGACGAGCAGCCGCTGGCGGTGCTGCGCGACACCCGGCTGCCGATCGACGGGGTGACGCGGACGGCCGGGCGGTTCCTGTTCGAGGAGGTGATGCGGCATCCCGGGGTCGCGAGCCAGCTGCCGGTGGCGCTGAACACCCAGCCGCCCGACCGCTGTCCGGTCTTCGTGGAGCTCGCCACCGGCGCCGAGGTGGAGGCGCTGCCGTGGGAGACGCTCTGCGCGCCGTCCGGGGAGTTCCTCGGGCTGGACGAGCGGTGGTCGCTCGGACGGATCGTCAACAGCCCCATCGTCCGGGAGCCGTACTGGTACCTGGAGCCGCCGGTGCGGATCGCCGTGGTGCTGTCCTGCCTCGGCATCCCGGCGGCCGACGAGTGGCAGGCGCTGCGGGACGCGGTCGCGGCGGCTCCGGGGGTGCCGGTGGAGCTGCTGGTGGTGGTGAGCGAGAAGGAGCTGTACGAGCAGGTGCTCGACAAGGGGGGCGGGGTGCGGGTGGAGCTGGTGCCCGAGGACCTGGCCGATCTGCACCGGCTGATCAGCGGTTTCCGGCCGCACCTGCTGCACTTCTTCTGCCACGGCTCGGTGCAGGGCGGCCCGCACCTGCAGCTGGCGTTCGGGACGGACTGGGACACCGGCCGGGCGGACCACAGCCTGAACGTCGAGGCGCGGGAGTTCCGTGACTTCGTCGACGGCGCGGGCGACCCGCCGTGGCTGACCGTGCTGAACTGCTGCGAGGGGGCCGCGGTCGGCGACGGCCCGGAGAGCATGCAGTCGCTGGCGCTGCGGCTGGTGTACGAGGGCGGGCTGCCCGCGGTGGTCGCGATGCGCGAGTCGGTGCCCGGTGACGATGCCAACCTGTTCACCCGGGCGTTCTACAAGCGGCTGCTGGCCGAGCTCGCGGAGCGCGCCGCCGGGTCCGGGGCCGGCCCGGAGGCCGCCGAGCCGGTCGACTGGGCGATGCTGCTGGTCGCGGCGCGGACCAGGCTGGCCCACAAGCACACGGACATGACGCTGAGCCAGGCCGCCGCCTCGACCAAGGAGTGGACCCTGCCTGCGGTGTACCTGCGCCATCCCCACGGCCAGGGCCCGGCCCGGCCGGGCGGCCCGCCGCCCGCCGTGGACAGTGACACCGACGGTGACGGTGACGGTGGGCCGCCGACGCTGCGGGCGGCCCGTAAGGAGATCGAGGCGCTCCAGGGCCTGCTGGCCCAGCTGCCGCCCAGCGCCCCGCAGGCGCTGCGCGCCGAGGCCGAGCAGCGGCTCGGCGAGCTCGCCGGGCTGCTGGAGCACCGGTGAGCGGCCCGGCGGCCGGCCCCGCGCCCGGGGCCGACACCGTGACGGACGCCTTCTCCGGCACCGGGCCGGTGGCCGGTCCGCTCGCGCAGGCTTACGGCAGGTGGGCGCTGACCTCGGTCGAGGTGGGGGCGGCGCGGCGGATGGTGCCGTCCGCGCCCGACCCGGCCGACTGGAGCGACCCGAAGGTCGGCTGGGGTCTGGTGCTGCCCGACGCCCCCGGGCTGGACCCGGACGCGCTGGCCCGGGCCGAGGACGCCGAGCCGCCGCTGCGCCGGCTGTTGGCGGCCCGGCGGGGGCGGGTGCTGCGGTACCGGGCGGGCAGCGGGTACGCCGACTGGACCCTGCGCGACCTGGCCGGCGGCGGCGACCTGCTGACCGCGGCCTCGCCGGCCGGCTCCGGCCCGCTGGAACTCCCGATGTACCTGCTGATCCACGGCACGCCCGAACAGATCCCCTGGCAGGTGCAGTACGCGCTCAACCCGGTGCGGCACGTCGGGCGGCTCGATCTGACCGGCGAGCCGCTGGCGCGGTACGTCGACGCGCTGCTCGACGGCTGGTCCGGGTCGGCGGTGCGCTACGAGGCTCCGGTGGTCTGGTCGGTCGACCTGGGCGAGGGCCCGCAGGACATCACCACGCTGATGCGGGACGCGGTCGGTGCGCCGCTGTACGCGCTGCTCGCGGCGGATCCGGACATGCCGGCGGCGGTGTTCGTCGACGGGTCGGCCACCGGTGCGGACGGCGCGGCGCTGGGCGAGGCGCTCGCCTCGGCCCGTCCGGCGCTGGCCGTGACCACCAGCCACGGTCTGACCGGCCCGGTGGACGACCCGGTGCGGCTGCGCGAGGGCCTCGGGCTGCCGGTCGGCCAGGACCGTACGCCGGTGCGGCCGCAGGATCTGCTGGCCGGGTGGCAGCCGGACGGCGCGGTGTGGGTGGCGCGGGCCTGCTGTTCGGCCGGGTCGGACAGTCCGAGCGCGTACCACGGCCTGTTCGAGCCGGGTTCGCCGGTGGACCGGACGCTGGACGGGGTCGCGGGGAGCGGCGCGGCCGTCGCCCCGCTGCCGCGGGCGCTGCTCGGCGCCGAGCGGCCCGCCCGGGCGTTCGTCGGGCAGGTCGAGCCGGCCTTCGACTGGACCATGTCGTTCCCGCCCAACCGGCAGCGGCTCACCTCCCAGCTGGTGGAGGCCGCGCTGTACCGCGGGCTCTGCCTGGGCCTGCCGGTGGGGCTGGCGATGGCGCCCTACTACGAGCCGGTCGGCAGTCTGCTGCTGCAGTACGCGCGGGCGGCGGGCGTCTACGGCACCAGCGTCCGGGAGGCCGCCCGGACCGCGCTGGACCTGGCGCTGTACAGCAAGGTCACCGCCTACGACCGGGCGGCGACGGTGATCCTGGGCGACCCCACGGCCGCGCTGCGGCTGCCGGGGCGGTGACCGGCCGGGGGCCGGCGCGGGGGCGGGCGCGTTCCGGGTGCTGGACCGGGTGGACCTGAGGGGTGTCTTCACGGCAGACTGGTCTAGACCTCTAAATCGTTCCAGAAACGGTGGACCAGTATGGAAATCGTGATCGTCCCCGACGCCGCCGCCGGCGGCGAGCTCATCGCCGCGGCGATCGCCGATCTGCTGTCCGTCAAGCCCGACGCGCTGCTCGGCGTCGCCACCGGCTCGACCCCGCTGCCGATCTACCAGGCGCTCTCGGCCCGGGTCCGCAGCGGGGCGCTGGACGCCTCCCGGGCGCGGATCTGCCAGCTGGACGAGTACGTCGGCCTGCCGGCCGGCCACCCGGAGTCCTACCGCTCGGTGGTGCTGCGCGAGGTGGTCGAGCCGCTCGGCCTCACCGAGGACTCCTTCCTCGGCCCGGACGGCAACGCCGAGGACATCGCCGCGGCCGCCACCGCCTACGACCGGGCACTGGCCGAGGCCGGCGGTGTCGACCTCCAGCTGCTGGGCATCGGTACCGACGGCCACATCGGGTTCAACGAGCCCTGCTCCTCGCTCGCCTCCCGGACCCGCATCAAGACCCTGACCCGGCAGACCCGGGCGGACAACGCCCGCTTCTTCGACAGCCCGGAGGAGGTCCCGCACCACGTCATCACCCAGGGCATCGGGACCATCCTGGAGGCCCGCCACCTGGTGCTGCTGGCCACCGGCGAGGCCAAGGCGGAGGCCGTCGCGCTCGCCGTCGAGGGTCCGCTGGCCGCCGTGGTGCCCGCCTCGGCGCTGCAACTGCACCCGCACGCCACCGTGGTGGTCGACGAGGCGGCCGCCTCCGGCCTCAAGCTGGCCGGGTACTACCGCGACACCTACGCGGCCAAGCCCGCCTGGCAGGCGCTCTGACACCCGCCCGGGGCCGGGCACGCCGCCGCCCCGGCCGCACCGGGCGCGGGGGCGCTCGGGTGCGGGCGGGGCGTCGGCCGCTCCGGGACCTGCCGGGCGGGCCTACCGGTTGAGGACGGCGGACCAGCGTTCGAGGAACTTCAGCAGCTGCTCGCGCTCCTCGTCGTCGAACTCCGCCGCGATGGACTCCTCGACGGCGACGGCCTCCTCGTCGGCCTTGCTGAGCAGCGCGCGGCCGCTCCTGGTGAGCCTGGCCTCCAGGATGTGGAGGTGGACGGGGTGGGGCTTGCGCTCCACCAATCCGCGGCCCTCCAGGGTGTTCAGCACGGAGGACATCGTCTGCGGGGTGACCAGGCAGCGGCGGGCCAGTGCGGCGCCGGACAGTCCGGGCTCCTCGAAGATGGCCAGCATGACGGTGTACTGGGCCGGGTTGAGGTTGAACGGCCTGAGGGCAGCATGCTTCGCGGCGATCAGTTCCTGCTCGGCGCGCTTCAGATGGTGACCCAGCCGGCGCTCGATCGGAAGCCTCATGCTTGGAGCACCTCTCAGACCTCTTACATTCATCTGCACTCGGATGACCAGCGCCAATCAGATGCAGTTCATCGGTTAGATGTTATCAGCCGTCCTGGTTCGGCACCGAGACTCCGCCCGGGGCCGAGAAGCCGTCGGCGCGGTTGGTGACGAAGAAGCTCGGCCCGGTGATGTGGGCGCGCGCGACCAGGGCCAGGAAGTCGGTGGCCGCCGGTCCGTTCTTGTGTGCGTCGAACGCGGCCTGGTCGGTGAAGGTCTCCAGGAAGACCACCCGGGTCGGGTCCTTGGGGTCGGGCACGAAGTGGTAGCCCAGCGTGCCCGGCTCCTCGGTCAGCGACCGGTAGCCGTCGGTCTGGGCCATCGCGATGAACTCGTCCCGGAACTGCGGCTGCACGTTGTCGAACTCCGCGACGACCGTGAAGACCACGCCGGCGTCGCCGCGCGAGTCGGCCCGCCTGCCGTTCATCTCCAGCGGGCGGGAGGTGCCGCTGATGGTCCGGTTCGGACCGGTGGCGTGGTCCCGGGCGGCGAGCGCGCGCAGTCTGTGCTCGTACCGGCCGTGCTCGTGGATCTCGAACGCTCTGCGGTTGGCGAAGGTCATCGCGACCACCAGCCGGGACGGGTTCCCGGGGTCGGGCACCACGTGGAAGCTCTGGGTGCCGCGCTCGTGCTTCAGCGAGTCGTAGCCGTCCTGCTGGGCGGCGGCCAGGAAGGCCGCCCGGCCGGCCGCCGGGATGTTCTCGAACGAGTCGATCACCAGGTACGCCACACCGTGGTCACCGCGGCTCGGCTCGGTCTGCCCGGGGCGCAGCGGGGCCGCCGTGGCGGCGGGCGCCGCGAGCAGCAGGGTGGCGACGAGCGCGCCCGGGAGCAGTGCGGTACGGAGTTTCATCGGAGGTTCTCCTCTGGAGGGGTGGGTGGTGCCGCTGCGGGAGCGGCGGTTCGGGGGTGCGACCGGGCGTCAGGCGAGCGCGCCGGTCAGCTGCGGGACGGCCTGCGGCCCCGGGACGGGTGCCGCGGCCCAGCGCAGCAGCGTGGTGCCGACGCTCATCCCGCCGCCGAAGGCGGTCAGCAGGACGGTGTCTCCGGTCCGCAGCCGGCCGGCCCGGTGGGCGTGGTCCAGCGTGACGGGGACGGAGGCGGCGCCGGTGTTGCCGTAGCGTTCGACGGTCAGGTGGAGTTCGGCCCTGGGCAGCCCGAGGCTGGGCCACAGGTCGGCCAGCATGGCGCCGTTGGCCTGGTGCGGCACGACGTGCCGGACGGTCTCCGGCGGGGTGCCGCAGCGGCGCAGCAGGGCGGCGACGGCCTCGGGGAGTTCCGCGTGGACGAACTGCCGAACGCCGCGTCCGTCCATCCGGAAGTAGTGGCCGCCCTCGGCCAGGGTCTGCGCGGAGGCGGGGCTGCGGCTGCCGCCGGCGGCGACGCCGATCAGGCCGTGGGCGTCGCCGCGGGTGGTCAGTTCGGTGTCGACGAAGCCCAGTCCGGGGGCGACCGGGCCGAGGACCACCGCGCCGGCGCCGTCGCCGAACAGGGCGCAGGTGCGCCGGTCGGTGTAGTCCAGGATCCGGGAGTAGATGTCGGCGCCGATGACCAGGCCGTGCGGTACCCGGTGGTGGTCGCGGCGGTCGAGCAGTCCTTCGGCGACGCCGAGGGCGAAGGTGAAGCCGGAGCAGACCGAGTTGAGGTCGAAGGCGGCCGCGTTCCGGGCACCGAGCAGGTGCTGGACGATGCCGGCGGTGGCGGGCTGCGGGTGGTCCGGGGTCGAGGTCGCGACGATGATGAAGGACAGCTGTTCGGCCCGGATGCCGGCCTGGGCGAGGGCCCGGCGGCCGGCCTCGGCGGCGAGGTCCGAGGTGGCCTCGCCCTGGGCGGCGCGGCGCCGTTCCCTGATGCCGGTCTTGTCGGTGATCCACTGCGGGGTGACCCCGGCGGGCCCGGCGATCTCGTCGTTGCCGATGACGGCCTCGGGCAGGTACGAGCCGGTGCCGACGATGCCGATGCTCATGGTTCCTCCTGACGGCGGCCGGTTCAGCCGGCCGGCACTTCGGTGATGGAGAGCCGGCGCCAGTTGGCGGCCTCCGCGCGGGCGGTGAGCACCGGGTCGTCGCCGACCACCACGGGGTGGCCGACGGCCTCCAGCAGTGGCAGGTCGCTGGCGTGGTCGCCGTAGGCGCAGGACGCGGCCAGGTCGATGCCGAGGATGGTGGCCGCGTGCCGGGCGATCCGGCCCTTGACCTCGCCGATCACCGGGACGGTGACCTCGCCGGTGAGTTCGCCGCGGCGGATCACCGGTCGGGTGCAGAACGTCCAGTCGGCCTGCAGCTGGGCGGCGATGGGCTGCAGAGGTGCGAAGAACGAGCCGGAGACCAGGACGGTCCGGGCGCCCGTGCCGCGCCGCAGGGCGAACTCCGCGACGGTGCGCGGGACGAACAGTCCGCGCTCGACCTCGCGGGCGAACCAGGCCTCGCCGGCCGCGGTGAGGCGTTCGGCGCTCTCGCCCGCGTAGTAGCGGTAGTAGCGGCGGTTGATCTCCTGCCGGGGGACGCCCTGGGCGGCGGCCGCCCGCAGATCACCGGCGAGGCGCTGGTACGTCTCCTCGGGCCGGCCGCGCCACCACAGGTAGAACTCCAGGAAGCTGAACATCGACTTGGGGTGGATCAGCGTCTCGTCGACGTCGAAGAATGCCGCACGCACGGGTCCTCCTCGTGGGGTGATCGGGGCTGGTTCGGGGGCTGGGCTACTGGGTGACCGTGGCCAGCGTGATCGCGAAGGTCGCCAGCTCGGCGCCGTCCTGGGTGGCCGTCACGGTGACCGGTACGCGCAGGGCCGGCTCGTCGGGCTCCGGCAGGTGCAGCGGGCCGCCCTGGGTGTAGAAGGTGCCGGGCTGCTCCTGGGCTCCGGTCTGCGGTTCGCAGACCTTGGCGGTCAGGACGGTGGCCGGCTCCAGCTCCCCGAACCGGGTCATGGTGACGAACAGTTCGGTCGGGTACACCTTGGCCGGGGACAGTCCGCGGGCCTCCATCGCGGCGAACACCGCGACCTGGCGGGCGGCCTCGGTCAGCACCATGCCGGGCAGGTGGTCCTGGGCGTGGTCGAACAGGCTCGGGTGCTCCGGCGGGACGTGCAGGGCGGCCCGCGCGACGCCGTCGCCGCTGACCGCGTCGGAGAGGATCACGTTGGCGGCGGCCGCCCGGCCGACCAGGTACGGGTCGGTGAGGCTGCGGGCGGGTGCGACCGGCAGTTCGGCGGTGCTGGGCAGCGGGCGGCCGTCGCGGTTCTTGGCCCGCAGGTCGGCGTAGGCCGACGGGTCCCGGAAGCGCAGCCCGACGCCGGTCCAGCCGATCACCGTGCCGTCGACCGACAGCTCGATGCTGGTGTCCAGCCCGGTGATCCGGCCCTCGCGCAGGCGGCGGTCGGTGACGGTCGCCTTCATCGTCACCCGCAGCGGGCGGCTGCCGACGACCAGCAGCTGCGGCCGGATCAGGCTGATCCGCAGGAAGGTGAGGATGAACTTGTCGGTCAGCGGCACCTCGTAGAAGGCGTGCGCGCCGGCCAGACAGGCCTGCCGGCCGGCCTCCAGCAGCAGGACCGGGTCGTAGCGGCCGGGCCGCAGCAGGTGGTCGCCGTAGTAGGCGTGCGAGCGGGGCAGCATGGCCGCGACGGCGTAGGTGTCCTCGCCGGTGGAGCGGAGGTCGGTGAGGAACACCTCGCCGATCGAGTCACGGTGCACCAGCGTACGGTTGACGGTACGGGAGAAGCTGAGCTGATCGGTTTCGGTGACAGTCATACCGGCTCCTTCGGCCTGGGAAGAGGGGACCGCCGGGCGCCCGCCGCACGGGGGGACGCCGGTGCGCCCGGCGGTCGTTCGGGACCCGCTCAGGCGGGGTAGACGTCGCCCGGGAGCTTCCGGTCGGCGCCGACGGTCGCGATGTGCCAGTACGGGTACGGGGCGCGGGTGGCGCTGACCTTGTCGAGGGTGGCGACCTCGTCGGCGGTCAGGGTCCACTCCATCGCCTTGAGGTTGTCCTCCAGCTGGTGCGGCTTGGTGGCGCCGATGACCGCGGAGGTGATGCCGGGCTTGGCCAGCACCCAGTTGACGGCGACCTGGGCGACGCTGGCGCCGCGCTCGTCGGCGATCACCTGCATGGCGTCGACGATGTCGTACGCCTGCTCCTCGTCGGTGAGCGGCGCGGACTCGGCCGGGGTGGCCTCGGAGAGCCGGCTGCCGGCCGGGCGGCCCTCGCCGCGCCGGTACTTGCCGGTCAGGAAGCCGCCGGCGAGCGGGCTCCAGGCGGTGATGCCGACCTGCTGGTCGACGGCGAGCGGGACCAGTTCGTACTCCAGCTCGCGGGCGGCCAGGTTGTAGTAGCCCTGGTAGCAGACGAAGCGGTTGAGGTTGCGGCGCTCGGAGACGGAGAGCGCCTTCATCAGCTGCCAGGCGGCGAAGTTGGACACCCCGAGGTAGCGGATCTTGCCCTGGTGGACCAGGTCGTCCAGCACCCGCAGGGTCTCGTCGAGCGAGGTCCGCGGGTCGAAGCCGTGCAGGTGGTAGAGGTCGATGTAGTCGGTCTGCAGGCGGCGCAGGCTCGACTCGACGGCCTCGTACAGGTGGTGGCGGGTGGAGCCGAAGTCGTTCGGGCCGTCGCCGCTGACCCGCCAGCGGCCCTTGGTGCCGATGATGACCTTGTCGCGGACCTTCTTGAGGGTGTGGCCGAAGAACTCCTCGCCCTTGCCGTTCTTGTAGACGTCGGCGGTGTCGAAGAAGTTGATGCCCGCGTCGAGGGCGAGCTCCATCATCCGTACGACGTTCTGGTCGTCGACGGTGCCGAACTCGGACCAGTTGCGGTCCGGGGCGCCGAGGAAGGAGGCGCCGCCGCCGAAGGTCATGGCGCCGAAGCACAGTTCCGAGACGGCCAGGCCGGTGTCGCCGAGATAGCGGTATCGCATGGGGGGAACCTCTCTGGTTGGGGTCGGCGGGGGCTCAGTAGCGGGTGCCGGCGGTGGAGCGGCCGAGCGCGGTGAGCGCGTCGATCTCCTCGGCGGTGAGGGTGAGTTCACCGGCCCGGACGTTCTGCTCCAGGTAGGCCGTGCGCTTGGTGCCGGGGATCGGCACGATGTGCCCGGCCTGGGCGAGCACCCAGGCGAGGGCGACCTGTGCGGCGGTGGCGTCGTGGGCGGCGGCCACCGCGGCGACGCCCTGGGCGACGTGCTGGTTGGCGGCGATCGTCTCGGGCTGGAAGCGCGGGTTGCCGCGGCGCCAGTCGCCCTCCTCCAGCTGGTGGCCGGCCTCGATGGCGCCGGTCAGGAAGGCCCGGCCGAGCGGGCCGTAGGCGATGAAGGCGGCGTCGTTGGCGGCGCACCAGGGCACCACCTCGTCCAGCTGGTCCTGACTCCACAGCGACAGCTCGCTCTGCACGGTGGAGACCGGGTGGATCGCGTGGGCGGCGGCCAGTTCGGCGACGGTCGCCTCGGACATCCCGATCCGGCGCACCTTCCCGGCGGTGACCAGGTCGGCCATCGCGCCCCAGGTCTCCTCGACCGGTACGGCCGGGTCGACCCGGTGCAGCTGGTAGAGGTCGATGGTCTCGACGCCGAGGCGGGTCAGCGAGCCGTCGGCGGCGGCCCGGATGTGCTCGGGGCGGCCGTCGGGCAGGATGTCGCCGTCCCGGACCACCAGGCCGCACTTGCTGGCCAGCACCACGTCGTCGCGGCGGCCGCGCAGGGCCCGGCCGACCAGCACCTCGTTGGTGTGCGGGCCGTACACGTCGGCGGTGTCGATCAGGGTGACGCCGAGTTCGATCGCGCGGTGCACGACCTTCTCGGACTCGCTGTCGTCGCGCAGCCCGGGGGTGTAGGCGAAGCTCATGCCCATACAGCCCAGGCCGATCTCGCCCACGTTCCAGCCGGTGCTGCCCAAGGGACGGGTCTTCACAGGGTGATGCCTTTCGGAGAGTGACCGGTGCAGGTGCGCACCGGTGTCGGGGTGTCAGGGGTGCTGGAGGTCCTTCTCGCGGATCGCGAGGAAGGTGACGACGGCGCCGGCCAGGGCCAGCACGGCGAGGATGACGAAGGCGGTGTGCATCGCGGAGGTGAGGGCGTCCGACAGCAGGGCGCGTACCGCGGGGTCCGGGTCGATCCGGCCCTGGACGGCGTCGCCGGCCAGCCGGGCGGGTGCCTGTGCGGTCCGGCCGTCGAGGTCGGCGGCGGTCATGCTGGCGAGGAAGCCGCCGGCGGCGGCGATGGCGATGGACTCGCCGGTGATCCGCATGGTGTTGAAGATCCCGGAGGCCATCCCGGAGCGGGCGGGCGGCACCACCGACACCGCGGCGTTGTCCATGATGCCGAAGGCGCTGCCCACCCCGATGCCGAACACCAGGAGCGGTCCGACGAGTTGGAGCACGCTCTGGTGCGGCTGCAGGACCAGCAGCCAGAGCGACCCGACGGTGATCAGCACCGAGGACGCGGCCAGCATCACCCGCAGCGGCAGCCGGTCGGCCACCCGGCTGAGCACCAGCGGCAGGACCAGCACCGGCAGGGTCAGCGGCATCAGCAGGGCGCCGGAGACGGTGGTGCTGCGTTCGCCGGCTCCCTGGAAGTACTGCGGCAGGTAGACCAGCAGGACCACGAAGCCGAACGTGATGGTGAAGGGCTGGCAGACCACCACCACGAAGGTCGGCCGGCGGAACAGCGACAGGTCGAACATCGGCCGCTCGACCCGGAGTTCGGCCACCACGAAGAGCAGCATGAAGAACACCGCGGCGAGCGCGGCGCCGATCGTCGGGGCCGAGGCCCAGCCGTGCTCCGGGCCTTGGACGAAGACCATCGCGACGCAGAACAGGCTCGCGCTGAAGGTGGTCAGTCCCGCCCAGTCCACCCGCTGGGCGTCCGGGTCCCGCGATTCGGCGATGTTCGGGACCAGGAACAGCACCAGGGCGCCCAGCACCACGTTCATCCAGAAGACGCTGCGCCAGCCGGTCGCCGCTACCAGCGCCCCGGCCACCAGCGGGCCGAGCGCGAGGCCGAAGCCGAACGAGGCGCCGAGGATGCCGAAGGCGCGGGCCCTGGCCCGGCCGGTGAACGAGGCCCCGAAGATCGCCGCGCCCGAGGTGAGGATGCCGGCGGCGCCGACCCCCTGGACGGCCCGGGCGAGGTCGATGACCAGGATGTCACCGGCCGCGGCGGCCACCGCGGACATCGCCATGAAGGTGACGATCCCCCAGAGCAGCACCCGGCGCCGGCCGAACCGGTCGGCCAGTCCCCCGGCCGCCAGCAGGCAGGCGGCGAAGGTGACGCCGTAGGCGTTCTGCACCCACTGCGCCGCGCCGTTCCCGGCGTGCACGGCGGCGGCCAGCTCCGGCAGTGCAACGGCCGGGCCGGTGACGGTCAGCGGCAGCAGCACGCTGGCCAGTGCGACGGCGACCAGCGTCGGCCCGCTCCCGCTCCGGCGTCCGTCCGGATGTGCCGCGGCCTGTGAGGCCTGTGCGACGGCACTCACCCCAACACCCCCTGTCAGTGGTCGGATTGATGTACGGCCTTGCATGACCATAAGATGTCGAATGGTTCGCGTCAAGCCGACACAGGAGGTAGTCAAGATGACCACGAGGCCGACCGCGCAGCACCCCGCCGGACACCCGACCGACACGTCATCCGACCTGCAGCACAACGCAGTTGACGAGCCCCACCACGACGTCGACGTGCTCGTGGTGGGCGCCGGGCCGGTCGGCATGCTGGCCGCCGCCGAACTGCTCCGCCGGGGCGTACGGGTACGGATCGTCGACCGGTCGCCGGACACCGCCTCGTTCCCCAAGGCGCTGCTGATGTGGCCGCGCAGCCTGGACCTGCTGGAGGATCTCGGCATCCTCGCCGAACTGCGCCGGGCCGCGGTGCCGATCACCGCGTTCAGCTACTTCTCCGAGCGCCGGCCGCTGGCCACCTTCCGGTTCCCCGGCGACCTCACCCCGCTGTGCCTGCCGCAGAACGAAACCGAGCGGATCATCCGGGCCAGGCTCACCGGACTCGGCGGCAAGGTCGAACACGGCGTCAGACTGCTGGCCCTGGAGGGCCTGGACTTCTCCGGCCGGATCGACGGCACCAGCGGGGTGACCGCCGTCCTGGAGCACGCCGGCGGCCGCCTGGAGCGCTTCCGCGCGCCGTACGTGATCGGCGCGGACGGGGCCGGCAGCGCGGTGCGCGGACAGATCGGCACCGGGTTCTCCGGCAGCACCTACGAGACCGCGTTCGCCCTGGTGGACGCCCACATCGACGGCGAACTCCCGGGCGACCGGGCGCTGTACTACCAGTCCGCCGACGGGGCACTGGTGATCGTCGCACTGCCCGACGGGGTCTTCCGGTTCTTCAGCTCACTGCCGCCGGGCGAACCGGTCTCGGTCGAGCGGATGCAGCGGATCGTGGACGAGCGCGGCCCGCGCGGGGTGCGGATCACCGAACCGGTGGTGTGGCAGTCGGTGTTCCGGGTGCACGCCCGGCACGCCGCCGACTTCGCCCTGGGTCGGGTCTTCCTCGCCGGGGACGCCGCCCACGTGCACAGCCCCGCGGGCGGCCAGGGCCTCAACACCGGCCTCCAGGACGCTCACGCGCTGGCCTGGCGGATCGCCGCCCACCTGGGCGGACGCCTGACCGGCGCGGCCCTGGCCGAGTACGCCGGCGAACGGCAGGCCGTCGCCCGCCGGGTGGTCCGCGACACCGACGCCCAGACCCGCGCCTGGCTCACCTCCGGCCCGCTGCGCACCGGGCTGCGGGATGCGGCGTTCCGGCTCGGCGACCGCTCGGGCCTGGCCGAGCGGCTGTACGGGCCGGTGATGGCCGGCCGGCGCCTGGCGTACCCGGTGCACCGCGCCGACCAGCTGCCCGGCGGGCGGACCGGCTGCCGGCTCGCCGCGCGGATACCCGGCCGGGTGCGGGTCGGTTCGGTGTTCCCGCGGGCCGTCGCCGTCCCGCTGGCCATCGCCGGACCGGACGCCGACCCGGACCGCTGGCACCTGGTGGTCACCCCCGGACCGGGGACCGACGGCTGGGTCCGGCGCGCCGAACGGCTGGCCGGGCAGCGGGCGCAGCTGCGCCTGGTGACGGTCCAGCGCGCGGCGCTGACCTCGCACGGCGCCTGCGGCCGGCCCGGCTACCACCTGGTCCGCCCCGACGGGCACGTCCAGGCGCACGGGCACGGCGGCGACCTGGACCGGCTGGAGGACGAGCTCCACACCCTGTTCGGACCGCGCCCGGCGGCCGGCCCGGCCACCGGCGGCCTACTATAAGAGATCGAACATTGATAAGGTCTGTACCCACACACAGACCTTTGATGGTTCGACCCAACACGCCTGGAAGAAGAGGAACATGACCGAAGTGACCGTGGTCGGGCGGGCGGTTGCCAAGCCCGGCAAGCGTGACCAGGTGGAGCGACTGCTGCGCGCGGTGATCTCCCCCACCCACGAGGAGGAGGGCAGCCTGCACTACTCCATGCACCAGGGCATCGACGACCCCGACACCTTCGTCGCGGTCGAGCGGTGGACCAGCGCCGAGGCCCTGGAGCAGCACCTCGCCACACCCCACCTGCAGCACCTGGCCGAGCAGATCGGCGATCTGCTCGCGCAGCCGCTGGACATCAGCACCTTCAGCCAGCTGCACGAGGGCGGCTCGGACAAGGGCGTGCTGTGAAGGCGCCCGTCGTCGCGCTCCTCGGTACGGGAATCATGGGCGCGGGCATGGCGCGAAGCCTTCGGCGTGCCGGACTGGAGCTGAGGGTCTGGAACCGCACCCGGGCCACCGCCGAGCCCCTGGCCGCGGCCGGGGCCTTGGTGGCCGGCAGCGCCGCCGACGCCGTGCGCGGCGCCGACGTGGTGATCACCATGGTGACCGACGGCCCGGCCGTGCTGGCCGCGATGGAGGCGGCCCGGCCCGGCCTGGCGGCCGGCCAGGTGTGGCTGCAGACCTCGACGGTCGGAGTCGGCGCGGTGTCCGGGCTGGTCGCGTTCGCCGCCGCCGCCAGCCTGCGGCTGATCGACGCGCCGGTGCTCGGCACCCGGCAGCCGGCCGAACAGGGCCAGCTGCTGGTCTTCGGCACCGGCCCGCAGGAGGCCCGGGACCAGGCCGCCGCGGTGCTGGACGCCATCGCCGCCCGCACCCTGTGGCTGGGCACCGACGCGGCCACCGGCACCGCCACCCGGCTCAAGCTGGTCGTCAACAGCTGGGTGCTGGCGACCGTGACGGGCGCCGCCGAGGCACTGGCGCTCGCCGAGGGGCTGGGCCTGGAGCCGCGGCTGTTCACCGACACCATCGCGGGCGGCGGCCTGGACAGCGGGTACCTCCAGGGCAAGTCCGCGGCCATCCTGAAGGGCGACTTCGCACCGCAGTTCGCCCTGGCCACGGCCGCCAAGGACGCCCGTCTGATCGTCGACGAGGCGGTCCGGGCGGGTCTGCGGCTGGACATGGCGGCCGCCGTCGCCGAGCGCTTCGCCCGCGCCGTCGAGCAGGGCCACGGCGACAAGGACCTCTCCGCCACCTATCTGGCCGGCTTCGCGGACCGCCGCGAGAGCTGAGCGGCCGCCGGCCGCCGGGCCCGCTCCCCGGACCGGGCCCGGCGGCCGCTCCCGGCGCACCGAAACCTCCCGTTCCACCGATCCGAAGGAATCCCATGCGAGCCATCGTCAACACCCCCGCCACCGGCGGCGTCGCCTTCGCCGAGGTGGCCGAGCCGCTCCCCGCCGACGGCGAGGTCCTGATCGAGGTCAAGGCCGTCTCGGTCAACCGCGGCGAGATCCTCAACCTCCCCGGCAGCCCCGAGGGCTGGCGTCCCGGCTGGGACGTGGCCGGTGTGGTCCTGGAGAGCTCCAACGGTTTCACGGCCGGGCAGCGCGTGGTCGCGCTGTCGCTGGCGGACGGCAGCTGGGCCGAGCGGATCGCCGTCCCCGCCGAGGCGGTGGCCGCCCTGCCGGACGCCGTGGGCTTCGCCGAGGCCGCCACCCTGCCGGTCGCCGCGCTCACCGCGCTGCGGCTGGTCCGCGAGTCCGGCACGCTGCTGGGGCGCCGGGTGCTGGTCACCGGCGCGGCGGGCGGGGTCGGCCGGATCCTGGTCCAGCTGGCGTCCGCGGCGGGCGCCGAGGTCACCGCGGTGGCCCGCAACGCCGCACGGGCGAAGGGCCTGAACGAGCTGGGCGCCGCCGCCGTGGTCACCGAGATCGACGCCGCGGACGGCCCGTTCGACGCCGTCTACGAGTCGGTGGGCGGCACCTCGCTGGCGTCGGCGCTGAACCTGGTCGGCCCGGGCGGGACGGTCTTCAGCTACGGCAACTCCTCCGGGGAGAGCACCCCGGTGGACTTCTTCCAGTTCTTCGGCGGCCACGAGCAGGCCGTGCTGCGGCACTTCGTGTTCGTCACCGGCGCGCAGGTCGGCCCCGACCTCGCGGCCCTCGCCCGGCTGGTCGCCGACGGGCGGCTGGACGTCGGGGTCTCCTTCACCAAGGACTGGGCCCACGTCGAGGAGGCGCTCACCGCGGTGCGCGAGCGCACCGTGGCCGGGAAGGCCGTGCTGACCATCGGCTGAACCGGACGGACCGGGCAGGAGACAGGGCGGGCGCCTCCACGGCGCCCGCCCTTCGGCGTCGGGTCGCGGACGGGCCGCCGACCGCCCGGACCAGGAGGTATGAGCTGCGTTTGGGGAAACTTGACGTTGTCCAAACTGATATGAATACTTTCTGACGCATCGTCAACAGCGGTCCCGGGCAGCCACCGGCACCGCGCCGAGGGGAGGAATCGTGCGCCCGGTTCCCCACGGCACCCCGGCCCCCCGCCCGGCGGCACCCCCTCCACCGGCCGCCGCCCGACCCCGGGCCGCAGCACCCTCCCCCACCTACCACGCCATAGTATCGACACGTCGGCATCACGAATCCGCCACACCCGACCCCCGGCGCGACGCAGCCCCGAGGACCGGATCCCGAAGGCCCTCCCGGCGGGGGCCGCGAAGACGGGACCGGGTCGAACAGGTCGGCTGACACCGCGTCGGATCGCAGAAGGTGGAGACTCCCAGGTGGATCGAAAGGCACTGCAGAAACTGCTCACGGCATGCCGCGGCCGGGTGGACCCGTCCGCGTACGGCTTCGAGCGCCGGGAGGGGCGCGGCCGCCGCGCCGTCGGCCTCTCCCAGTACCAGATGGACCGGCTGCTGATGCGCGCCGAGGGGACGTACGGCCGGTTCGAGCGCGGGGATCTCGACAACCCCTCGCTGGAGTTCCTGCGTGATGTCGGCCGCACCCTGAAGATGAGCGAACGCGAGTGGACCGCCCTGTGGCTGTACGGTGCGGGCCACCAGCCGCCGTGCGCCCTCGCGCCGGCCAAGACCGATCCGCTGCCGGACGTCTGGCGGGGCGTGGTGGACGGCATCACCCACATCGCGTACGTCAACGACGCGGGCTGGAACGTGGTGGCCCACAACGCGGCGGCCGCCGCGATGTTCCCGCGCGGCCAGATGCCCGCCAACGTGATGCGCTGGATGGCGCTCGACCAGGAGGCCCGCGAGTTCTCCCTGCCGGACTGGGAACGGACCTGGGCCCCGGCGATCCTCTCCCAGCTGCGGGCCGCGCACGCCACCTACCCCGAGAACGAGGACCTGGCCCGGCTGGACGCGGAGGTCAAGGCCGACCCCTGCGCCGGGCCGATCTACGACGGCCCACTGGACGCCTACATCCACCCGGACGGTGACGAACGGCCCATCGTCCACGCCCAGTTCGGTCCCGGGCGGCTCCGGATGGCGACCGCGCAGCCGCTCGGCTCCCCCGGCTCACGCCTGATGATCATGACGTTCCGCTTCGACGACTGACGCCGGGCGGACTCGCGGCGGCTCGCGGACCGGTCGCGGAGCAGTCGCGGCGCGGCCGACCGCCGACCGCAGGACGGCTCGGCCACCACTCGTGTCAGGTCACAGTCAATTCATGTTTCACCGACGCTCGGGCTGTTCTACCAGGAAAAACTTCCCCTAGATATCGCCAGGCCGATGCGTGAGAGTGATGTTCCATGAGCAGGACGTGAGATCCGGGGTACTGCCACAGCTGTCGCATCGGGGAGGGCGGACACCGCCCGGGCAGCCGCACGCCCGGCCCTGAACCGCGGCCGGTCACGGGTCGGCGACCACACGCGCCGAACACCTGCGCCACCGCCCGGTCCGACAGTCTCCACCCCACTGAACTCCGTTGCAAGGCATGCGGGTTCACCCTCATCTCCGGATTGGAAGGAACCATGACGCGCCCACTAGCGGTGACCGGCGGCGAACCACTCGGCGGCTTCCCGGCGGCAGACCTCCAGGACCCCCGCCCCCGTCCCGGCCGGGCCGGCCGCCCCGGCCCGCCCAGCTCGCGGCAGCTTCGCCAGGCCCTCGACCGCGCCCGCGAGTTCGGCCGCCTCCGGACCAAGTACGAGCCCCTGCGCGCCAATCCGGCCCCGGACCTGCGGGACATCCCGCCGCTGTCCCGGGAGGAACTCAGCCGCGCCATCTGGGACCGCGTCCAGGAGGGCTTCCTGAACGACAGCGGCGCCGCACTCTACGTCGGCGGCGGCACCCTCGGCCGGCCGACCGTCACCTTGGTGCCGCCCAGCCTGTTCGCCGCCGACATCATGGCCGCCTGGCGGCCGCTGCGCCGCCGCGACGTCCTGATCAACCTCTGCCCGGGCAGCCGCACCTGGCCCGGCTACGACCTGTGCAACGCGCTCGCCGCCCGGGCCGGCGCCTCGGCCATCCCCTTCCAGGCCTTCCGCGAGCACGAGTTCGCCCAGTGGCTCGGCCTGCTGGAGGGCTTCGGCGGCACCGCCGTCGCCGCCGACTCCGCCACCATCCGCGCACTGCTGACCTACTGCCACCACATCGGCTACCCGCTCACCTGGGCCCGCACGGTGATCTGCGTCGACTCCGGCCTGGAGAGCGGCACGGCCGAGCTGGTCCGCCGCACCCTCCCGGGCGCCGAGGTGTGGAGCCTGTACGGCTCGCCCGAGGCCTGGGCGATCGGGCACAACGGCCCCGGCTGCGACCGCAACACCTTCCACCCGTTCGGCCACCAGCACGTCGAGATCTGGGGCGGCGAGGTGCTGGTGACCACCGTCCACGACAGCCAGGTCGCCCCCGTCCTGCGGTACCGCACCGGCGCCTACGGCGAGTTCACCGCCTGCTCGTGCGGCGATCCGGCGCCGGCCCTGCGGCTGCTGGACGCCGCCGGGGACGTCCTGGGCTTCCGCGGCGCCCGGCTGTCGCGGGCCGAACTGGTCGCCCTGGTCCGCCGCCTCGCGGAGGTCGAGGACGTCGAGCCGGTCGTGGTCGACCGCGGTCAGCCCACCGAACGGCTGCGCCTGGAGATCCGGCCGAGCGCGGGCGCGGTCGCCGACCAGTACCTGGAGGACTGGATCCGCGAGTGCGTCATCCGCGAGCACATCGCGATCGGCCAGGCGGTGGCCCGCGCCCCCGAGTCCTTCGAGGTGCTCGCCTCCGCCCGCTCCCGCGCCTGCGCGGCCCCGGCGGTCGCCTGAGCGGGCGGTGGTTGATCAATCATTGGTTCAATAATAAACTACCTCTCGAAGCGGCGCTCTCCCTCCGCGCCGCCCCGAGCAAGGAGTACCCATGGCCACCGACGTGACGGACAACCAGGCCGCTTCCCGGTTCGAGATCTCCGACGACGGTGAACTCGCCGGCTTCGCCGAGTACCACCGGTACGAGAACGAGATCGCCTTCATCCACACCGAGATCGACCCCCGGTTCGGCGGGCGCGGACTCGCCGGACAGCTCGCCCGGGCCGCCCTCGACACCGCCCGTGAGCAGGGCCTCGCGGTGCTCCCCTACTGCCCCTTCATCCGCGGCTGGATCGGCAAGCACCCGGAGTACACGGACCTGGTACCGGCCGCGCAGCGCGACCGCTTCGGCCTCTAGCCCTTCACCTCCCGGGAGTCGACGACGTACGTCACCGGCCCCGGCCCACGGCCTTCGGCGGCGCGGATCAGGCGCCGGCGGAGGCCGTCCGACTGCGAACGCCGCGATGCCGACCGCGGAGCGCGGCGCACGCCGCCACCTCACCCCCCCTTCCGGTGATCTGCATCACAGCGGACGAGGGCATATGTCCACGTTCATCACGGCGATGGCGAAAACGCACGCCCGGCATCGTGTTGACCCACCCATTACTACCCGTTGGTGAATTGACATACCTTAATATTCCATGAGAATAACTCCCGCACGATGATCAAATCACGGGGCGGGGGCCATGGAATCGTCGGTACGGGTCGGACGGAGAAGGGCCGCATGCGGCCGGCCGAGCACGGCGGTGACCACACCCGCCGTCCTCACCGTGAAACCTGCGACTGCATCGCCGGGATCCTCTGCGGGCGATCCGGTCGGGTCCACGGCACCGTCATCGGATCGGCCCGAGAATCCGGCCACCGAGGCCGCCCACCCGGGTCGACGACCCACCTCCCGCCGAAGCAGGCGCGTGAGAACGGCAGTTGGGCCGACATCTCCGCCGCACGGCGAGCCACCACGGTGAACGGCAGCGCCGTGGAGTACCGGCATTCCACGGTCGGCCCTTCGGCCTAGGGCGGATTCCCCTCCCGCGACCCAGCCGGCATCCGGCGCCACCGGGCGCGCGCAGCGGCCCGCAACCCACGTCACCGAACCGACGCGCCTCCAGGCCCGGTCGAGCGTGCCCGCCGGGTCGCCACCCGCGCCCATCTCTCCGACTTCCCCTGATTTCCCTGTTGTTCGAGACACCGAAGGAAGCACACGAATGAGTACGGAACGGGCAGCCGCACGGCGGCCCCGGGCCAGAGTCTCCGCCCTGGTGGCGGCGGCGCTGGTCGGGTCGCTGCTGCCGACACTGCCACTGGCCGCCGCCGCGGCGGCCGCCGACTGGACCAAGCCGTCGGCGGCGTCCCCGGAGAAGCCGGTGAAGGGCTCGACCGGGAAGGTCAAGGCCCTGAAGGCCGACACCACGGTGAGCAAGCCGCAGGCCAATCAGACCGCGTGGCCCGGCGCCGACAGCGCCACGGTCACGCTGCCCGCGGAGGCGGGCAGGGCCGTCAAGGCGGGCAAGCTGCCCGTCTCGCTGGAGCCGGTCACCGCCGCTCCCGCATCCGAGGCGCGGCAGGCCCCGTCCACGGCGTCCGGTGCGCCGGAGGCGGCCAAGGTCGAGGTCCTCGGCCAGGACCTCGCGCGCAAGGCTGGCATCTCCGGGGTGCTGCTGAGCGTCTCGGCACCGCAGAGCGCCGAGGGCACGACCGCGAAAATCGGCGTCGACTACAGCGCCTTCGCGCAGGCCGGCGGCGCCGGGTACGGCTCGCGGCTGCGCCTGGTGCAGCTGCCGGCGTGCGTGCTGACCACGCCCGAGCTGGAGGCGTGCCGTACCCAGACGCCGCTGCCGGGCGGCAACAACGTCGAGCAGCAGACCGTGACCGCGGACGCGGTGACGCTGGCCGAGCCGCGGCCCGCGGGTTCCATGCGGCTCCAGGCGACCTCGGGCCCGCTGACGGTCCTGGCGGCCACGGCCACCACCTCCGGTCCGGTCGGTGACTACAAGGCGACCCCGCTTTCCTCCGCGTCCTCGTGGTCGACCTCGCTGAACAGCGGCTCGTTCACCTGGTCCTACGACATGCCCGTCGCGCCCATGCCGGGCGGACTGACCCCGAAGCTCGGGCTGTCCTACAGCTCCGGCTCCATCGACGGCCGCACCTCCAACACCAACAACCAGGCGTCCTGGGCCGGCGACGGCTTCGACCTGTCCCCCGGATTCGTCGAGCGCACCTACAAGCCGTGCGCGGACGACGGCGCGCCGAAGACCAACAACAACAAGCCCGGTGACCTGTGCTGGGCGACCGACAACGCCACCATCAGCTTCGCCGGGCACTCCGGCGAGCTGATCCCGGTCTCCGGTGACGAGTTCCGGCTCAAGGGCGACGACAACACCAAGGTCGTCCGCCTGCGCGACGGCGCCCGCGGCAACGGCGACAACGACGGCGAGTACTTCCGCGCCACCACCACCGACGGCACCAGCTACTACTTCGGCTACAACCGCCTGCCCAACTGGAGCAGCGGCAAGCCCGAGACGAAGTCCGTGTACACCGTCCCGGTGTTCGGCAACAACGCCGGCGAGCCGTGCAACGGCGCCGACTTCGCGTCCTCGTGGTGCCAGCAGGGCTGGCGCTTCAACCTGGACCTGGTGGTCGACGCCCACGGCAACGACATCACCTACTGGTACACCCCCGAGACCAACAACTACGGCCGCAACCTGAAGTCCACCGACCGCACCCCCTACGTGCGCGGCGGCTCGCTGGAACACATCGAGTACGGCCAGCGGCAGGGCGACCTCTACTCAGCCACCGTCAAGCCCGGCGGCCGGGTGGAGTTCGCCACCGCCGAACGCTGCCTGGAGACCACCGCGGCCAACTGCGACCCGGCGCAGATCGACGCCAAGCGGCAGTACTGGTACGACACCCCCTGGGACCGGAACTGCAAGGCCGGGACCGACTGCAGCGGCCAGTTCTCGCCGACCTTCTTCACCCGTACCCGGCTGACCGGTGTCACCGCCAAGGCCCTTCAGGCGGACGGAAGTTACGCGGCCGTCGACACCTGGGCACTCACCCACAAGTGGGGCACCGCCGACTTCGACTACCAGCTGCTGCTCGACTCCGTCCAGCACACCGGCTCCTCCGCCACCCCCTCCATCACGCTGCCGAAGACCGCCTTCGCCTACAAGCAGCTCGCCAACCGCCTCGACAAGGTCGGCGACGGCCGCGCCCCGTTCATCAAGCAGCGCCTGGGCACCATCACCGACGAGCTCGGCGGCCAGATCGACGTCAACTACAGCGCCGCGGCCTGCGACTGGAACAGCCTCCCCACCCCGCAGACCAACACCACCCGCTGCTTCCCCCAGCAGTACCAGGCCTCCGACGAGACCCCCGTCACCACCGAGTGGTTCAACAAGTACGTCGTCGACGCGGTCATCGCCACCGACCGCACCGGCGGCGCACCCGACATGGTCACCCACTACACCTACCTCGGCGATGCGGCCTGGCACTTCGACGACGAGGACGGCATCACCAAGGAGAAGCTCAAGACCTGGTCCCAGTGGCGCGGCTACGCCCACACCCGGGTCGAGACCGGCGGCGTCTCCGCCATGTCCACCCAGGCCGACCACTACTACCTGCGCGGCATGGACGGCGACCGCAACGACCCCGCCGACAAGACCAAGAAGCGCTCGGTCACGGTCGACGACGGCCAGGGCACCACGCTGACCGACGACGACGCCTGGGCCGCCTACGAGTACCGCACCGAGCAGTACGACAAGCCCGGCGGCAAGATCCTCACCAAGACCGTCAACACGCCGTGGAAGAAGGAGACGGCCAAGCGCGTCCGCGACTGGGGCACCACCACCGCCAACCTCACCGGCACCCAGGCCGGCCGGTCCTTCACCTCCCTGGACAACGGCGCCGGCGCCTCCTGGCGCGAGAGCCGCACCAGCACCACGTACGACGGCTACGGCCGGGCCACCCAGTCCGAGAACCTCGGTGACACCGCCGTCCCGACCGACGACCGGTGCACCCGCACCACCTACGCCGACAACACCGGCGCCTGGCTCCTCGGTGGTGTCGTCCACACCGAGACGGTCGCCGCCAACTGCGCCGCCACCGTCAACCGCGACACCCGCGCCGACGGCTCCTCCGACGTGCTCTCGGACGTCCGGACCCGCTACGACGGCCAGGGCTACGGGGTGGCGCCCACCAAGGGCGACGTCACCCTGACCCAGACGCTGAAGTCGCGCACCGGCAACGCCGCGACCTACCTCGACCGTGCCGCCACCTACGACGTCTACGGCCGCACCCTGACGGCCACCGAGCAGGCGTCCACCACCGTGCAGGACGTCACCGGTGGCACCGCGCCCGTCACCACGGCCTCGCCGGACGCGCGCACCACCACCACGGCCTACACCCCGGCCACCGGTCGCCCGACCAGGACGACCGTTACCCTGCCGCCCGCCAAGGCCGGTGACAGCTCCACCGCGCAGACCACGGCCGTCGACTACGACCTCGGCCGCGGCCTGCCGACCGGCAAGATCGACGCCAACAGCCGCCGTACCGACCTGACGTACGACGCGCTCGGCCGCTCGCTCAAGGTCTGGCTGCCCGACCGCTCCAAGTCGCTCGGGAACTCGCCCAACCACCAGTTCGACTACAACGTCACGGAGGGGCAGATCGCCTCGGTGGCGACGAAGTCGCTCAACGCCGACGGTTCCCAGCAGACCTCGTACACCCTGTACGACGGCCTCGGCCGCGCCCGCCAGACCCAGTCGCCCGGCGACAACGGCGGCCGCGTCCTCACCGACACCTTCTACGACGAGCGCGGCCAGGCCGCTCTCGCCTACGCCGCCTACTACGCCACCGGCGCACCCGCCACGACCCTGTTCAAGGTCGAGGACGCGACCGGCGTCGAGACCCAGACCGCCCAGACCTTCGACGGCCTCGGACGCGTGGTCAAGTCCACCGCCCTGGCCGGCAACGGCGTGGGCACCCCGCTCGCCACCACCCTCACCGAGTACGGCGGCGACCGCGTCACCGTCACCCCGCCGCAGGGCGCCACCCCGACGACCACCCTGGTGGACGCCGCAGGTCGCACCACCGAACTGCGCCAGTACAAGGCGGCCACGCCCGTCGGCGCCTACGACACCACCGCCTACGCCTACGACGCGGCCGGGCACCTCAGCAGGCTGACCGACCCGGCCGGCACCGTGTGGAGCTGGCAGTACGACCAGCTCGGCCGCCAGCGCAAGGCCGTCGACCCGGATTCCGGCACCACGGCCAAGACCTACAACGACCGCGGTGAGCTCACCAGCGCCACCGACGGCCGCGGCAAGACCGTCGCCACCGTCTACGACAACACCTCCCGGGTCGTGGAGACCCGTGACGGATCCGCCACCGGCCCCCTGCTCACCTCGCAGATCTGGGACCCGGCCGGGAACAAGGGGGTGCTCTCCTCCAGCAGCCGCCACGTCACCGTCGGCGGCACGACGTACGAGTACCGCACCTCCTACCAGCTGTACGACGTCCTCTACCGGCCCCGGCGGACCACCGTCACCGTTCCCTCCGTCCCCGGGCAGGAGGGCCTGGCCGGCGCGTACGTCTCGGGTACCGCGTACCGTCTGGACGGCACGACCCAGAGCGCCAGCTACCCGGCGGCCGGCAACCTCGCCGCCGAGTCGGTGTCGTTCACCTACGACGCTCTGCGCCGCCTGACCGCGGCCGGCGGCCTCAGCACCTACCTCACCGGGCAGACCTACAGCCTCACCGGCAAGCCGCTCCAGTCCACGCTGAGCAACGGCACCGCCGGCAAGGAGCTGTACCTCACCAACGGCTACGAGTGGGGCACCCAGCGCCTGACCAGCAGCCGTACCGTCCAGTACGGCGCCGCGACCCCGGCCCGGGCCGCCGCCTACACCTACGACCAGGCCGGCAACGTCACCTCGGTCACCGACACCTCGGCGTCCGGCACCGACCGGCAGTGCTTCCAGTACGACCACCTGGCCCGCGTGACCGAGGCGTTCACCCCCGGCGGCGCCGGCTGCCCGGCCACCCCGGCCGGCACCGCGCTCGGCGGCCCGGCCCCCTACTGGACCAGCTGGACCTACAACACCAACGGCACCCGGGCCACCGAGACCCGCCACAACCCGGCCGGCACCACCGCCCAGGACGCCACCACCACCTACAGCTACCCCGCGGCTGACGCCGCCCGGCCCCACTCGCTGACCGGCACCAGCACCGTCACCGGCGCCCTCGGCACCCCCGTCACCGAGACCTACCAGTACGACACCTCCGGCAACACCACGGAGCGCCATCTCAAGCCCGCCGCCGGCCGGACCAGCGACCAGGTGCTCACCTGGGACGTCGAGGGCCGGCTCGCCAAGGTCGCCGACACCGTCAAGACCACCAGCGGCAGCACCACCACGACCACCGGCAGGACCAGCGACTACCTCTACGACGCCGGCGGCAACCGCCTGATCGGCCACGCCCTCGACACCGCCGACCCGGCGGCCGAGAACTGGACGCTGTACCTGGGCAACACCGAGGTCAACCTGGTCAAGGGCGCCGCCAAGGCCACCGCCACCCGGTACTACCCGCTCGGCGGCGCGACCGCGGTCCGGACCGACGACAACAAGGTCACCTTCCAGGTCAACGACCACCACAACACCGCCGAGCTCGGCGTCGACGCCACCACCGGTGCCGTCACCCAGCGCCGCAGCACCCCGTTCGGCGCCACCCGCGGCACCGCCCCCACCGGCTGGGCCGGCAACCACGGCTTCCTCGGCGGCACCAACGACCCCACCGGCCTCACCCACCTCGGAGCGCGCGAGTACGACCCCGCCACCGCCCGGTTCATCTCCGTCGACCCCCTGCTGGCGGCCGACGACCCGCAGTCCCTGGCGGGCTACACCTACAGCGACAACAACCCGCTCAAGTACAGCGACCCGTCGGGCCTCGCCCTCGAGGAGTGCGCGAGCGGCATGTACCGGTGCCGGGGCGGGACGGAGGTCCTCGGCGAAGGACCGCGGTACCAGGCGATCGTCGCGCAGAACAAGGCCGAGGAGCCGTACCGGCAGGACGCGTTGAGGAGGTACCTGGTGAGCCAGGGGGTCAAGGTGCCCGGCTGGACCGGCACCGCACCGTCCAGCGCCGCGGAGGAGATGAAGAAGGCACGCCGGGCCTACGGCGAGCAACTGGAGCGGGAGTACCGCCAGAACACCAACTTCAAGTACGAGACGACCCCCGGGCAGAAGCAGATCCCGGGAGCCGAGCCGTACGACGAGATCGCGACACACAAGGCCAAGAAGTCCGAACTGATGGTCTGCGCGTACATCGGCGTGGCCGACTGCTACGACGTGAAGCAGATCACCGGCTGGGCCGCCAACGCCGCGGAGGCTGAGTACGATGACGAGGACGGCGAGACCGAACACAAGAACGCGTTCCGGCACTTCACCTGGCAGGCCATGATCACGGCCAAGTACGGGCGCCAGGAGGCCGCGATGGTGGCGGATTCCCACGAGGCGTACGGCGACCGGGAAGGCACGAACTATGCCGACCACCTCTCGGACCTGGTGAACAACGAGTACGGCCGGAAAATGGGGGAGAAGATCGCCGCGGCGAACCGCGGTGCTTCGGATGCCCAGCTCAGGAGCGTGATCGCCGACGCGGCAAGGGATTACCTGACCGGTGGGAACTATGCCCGACCCGATGACTTCAAGTAACCCGCTTCGGAGAGGAGCTGTCGGATGACCGGACCACTGGGGTCACGCCGGGCACGCGGGCGCGTCCTGGCCGCCGCACTGGTGGCAGCCCTGCCGCTGGCGGCCTCGTGCGGCGTGGAGGGCGTGCAGGAGGACGACGACCGGCCACCTGTCGTGGGGGCCTGGAAGTCGCCGAGTTTCGGCACGATCCAGCTTCTGGAGGGCGGCAGGCTCGGCGAGGTGAGCCTGCGTCCCGCCGCATGCGACAGCAAGTCGTCGGCAGCCGCGACGACCTACACCGGTACCTGGACCTACGGAAGGCTGGACTCAGCCGGCGCCGGCGTGGACGTCACGATGACGGCGGCCGCCGGTGGTCCGCCGTGCCAGGTGTTCCTCGAGTTCCTCACGCACCAGGGGCAGGACCGGCTGCACCTGGCCTACGCGCCGGCAAGTGACGAGCCGTTCGTCCGCCAGTAGACCGGACCCCGCGAAGTCACCAGGGGCCGCCACCATCCCACCCGGGATGGGGGCGGCCCCGCTCGCTGTCCGTCCGGCAACGACGGCGATCGTCTCCGCCTCAGCCGCGTTCGGCCCGCGACCCCGTGCTGAGCGCGAGGTACAGCAGCAGCGCGCTTGCCAGCCCCACCGCCCAGCCGTAGTCGGCGAGCGGTTTGAGGGCTGGGATCAGGCCGTCGGCCGGGAAGGGGCCGCCGTGGGAGCCTCCGACGGCCAGGACGCCGCCGACCAGCAGGGCGGTGACGGCCCGCCAGTTCCAGCCGGCGGCGTACCAGTAGCGGCCGCCGGGGAGGTAGAGCTCCGCGAGGTCGAGGGCGGTGCGGCGCAGCAGCCAGTAGTCGGCGATCAGGATGCCGGCCACGGTGCCGAGCAGGCCGCCGACCACGCCGAGCCAGGTGAAGATGTAGATCTGCGGGTCCTCGATCAGTTTCCAGGGGAAGATCAGGATCCCGATCACGCCGGTGGTCAGTGCGCCGGTACGGAAGTTGATGTAGCGGGGCAGCAGGTTGGCGAGGTCGTAGGCGGGGCTGACCACGTTGGCGGCGATGTTCACGGACAGGGTGGCGATCAGCACGATGAAGAGGGCGAACAGGATCCCGGCGGTGCTGTCCATCTTGGCGGCCAGCGCGATCGGGTCCCAGATCGCCTCACCGTAGACGGCCTGGGAGCCGGAGGTGACCAGGACCGAGAGCAGGGCGAAGAGTGTCATGGTGGTGGGCAGTCCGAGTGCCTGGCCGCGGATCTGGGCGCGCTGGCTGCCACCGAAACGGGTGAAGTCCGGGATGTTCAGGGCGAGCGTCGACCAGAAGCCGATCATGCCCATCAGGGCGGGGAAGAAGACCTGCCAGAACTCGCTGCCCCAGCCGAGCTTCGAGGGCTGGTCCAGGAGCGGCCCGAGGCCGCCCGCCTCGGCGGTGATCCAGGCCAGCAGTGCGAGGGCGCCGACGATCACCACCGGGGCCGCCCAGTTCTCGAACCGGCGCAGGGTCTCCATCCCCCGGGCGATGATCGCCATCTGGATCGCCCAGAAGAGCAGGAAGGACAGCCACTGCGTCCACGGGTGACCGCCGATCTCGGCGGCCGTCTGCCAGCCGTGGCCGAGCAGCTTCCCGGCCAGCAGGAAGATCCCCTCGCCGCCGATCCAGGTCTGGATGCCGAACCAGGCGCAGGCCACCGCCGCCCTGATCATCGCCGGGAGGTTGGCGCCGCGCAGCCCGAACGAGGCGCGGGCGAAGACCGGGAACGGGATGCCGTACTTCGTGCCCGCGTGGCCCGTGAGGATCATCGGGACCAGCACGATCAGGTTGGCCAGGGCGATGGTGAGCACCGCCTGCTTCCAGTCCATGCCGAGTGCGACCAGGCCGGAGGCCAGGGTCCAGGACGGGATGTTGTGGGCCATGCCGACCCAGAGCGCGATGAAGTTGTAGGTGGTCCACCGGCGGCGGGCGACGGGGACCGGGCGGAGGTCCTCGTTGGCGAAGCGGTGGTCGGAGAGGTCGGCGCCGTCGGCGAGTTCGACCCGGCCGTCCGGTTGGGTGGTCTGCGCTATGGGCGTGGACATGGGCGGCTGCCTCCGGGTGTGGGGGTGGCGGCCACCCGTACGAGGGGTGGCCGCCGGGAGCAGTCGGGGTCGGACGCGGGGTCGGAACGCGGGTCAGGCCAGCGTCGGGATGACCTGCTCGCCGTAGGCGTCGATGGTGGCCTCGACGGCGTCGTGCATGGCGTAGACGGCGAACTGGTCGACGCCGAGCTCGCGCAGGTGCGCGAGCTTGGCGCGCTGCGCCTCGGGCGGGCCGATCAGGCAGAACCGGTCGACGACCTCGTCGGGGACGAAGGTGGTGTCGGGGTTCCCGGCCCGGCCGTGGTGGCTGTAGTCGTAGCCCTGGCGTTCCTTGATGTAGGCGGTGAGCTCCTCGGGGACCATGCCGGAGTGTTCGCCGTAGCGGCCGACCAGGTCGGCGACGTGGTTGCCGACCATGCCGCCGAACCAGCGGCACTGCTCGCGGGCGTGGGCGAGGGCCTGCGGCGAGTCGTCGGCGGTGACGTAGGCGGGGGCGGCCACGCAGATGGTGACGGAGGCGGGGTCGCGCCCGGCCTCGGCGGCGGCGTCGCGGACCGCCTTGACCATCCACTCGGTCAGGAACGGGTCGGCCAGCTGCAGGATGAAGCCGTCGGCCTGACGGCCGGTCAGGGCGAGCGCCTTGGGGCCGTACGCGCCCATCCAGACCGGCAGTTCGGCGCCGGGCCGGACCCAGGGCAGGTGCATCTCGGTGCCGTCGACCTCGACGGTGCGGCCCTCGGCCAGCTCCTTGATCGCGTGCATCGCCTCGCTCAGCCGGGCCAGGGTGGCGGGTTTGCGGCCGGCCACCCGCATCGCGGAGTCGCCGCGGCCGATGCCGCAGACGGTGCGGTTGCCGAACATGTCGTTGAGGGTGGCGAAGAGGGAGGCGGTCACCTCCCAGGTGCGGGTGGAGGGGTTGGTCACCATCGGGCCGACGGTGAGCCGTTCGGTCTCGGCGAGGATCCGGCTGTAGATGACGAAGGGTTCCTGCCAGAGCACCGCGGAGTCGAAGGTCCAGCCGTGGCTGAAGCCGGCCGCCTCGGCACGCTTCATCCGGTCGATCAGCAACCGTGCGGGCGGGTCGGTCTGGAGGACGAGTCCGATGTCCACGCTTCTCCTTAGGTGTCAGCCGAGGTACTGGCAGGTCGCGCGGGGCTGGTAGCGGCCGTGGCCGGCGCGGCCGAGCCAGGCCTCGCCGTCCAGGACCACGGTGCCGCGGGACAGCACGGTGCGGACCTTGCCGGTGATCTCCCGGCCCTCGTACGCCGAGTAGTCGACGTTCATGTGGTGGGTGGTGGCGGAGATGGTCTGCCGGGCGGTCGGGTCGTAGATCACGATGTCGGCGTCGGCGCCGGGGGCGATGGTGCCCTTGCGCGGGTACAGGCCGAACATCCGGGCCGGGGCGGCGCAGGCGATCTCGATCCAGCGGCGGCGGGTCAGGTGGCCGTCGACGACGGCCTGGTGCAGCAGGTCCATCCGGTTCTCCACGCCGGGCAGACCGTTGGGGATCTTGGAGAAGTCGCCGCGGCCGAGCTCCTTCTGCCCGACGAAGCAGAACGGGCAGTGGTCGGTGGAGACCACCTGCAGGTCGTCGGTGCGCAGTCCGCGCCAGAGCGCGGCCTGGTGTTCGCGCGGGCGCAGCGGGGTGGAGCAGACGTACTTGGCGCCCTCGAAGTCCGGTTCGGCGAGGTTGTCGGTGGACAGGAACAGGTACTGCGGGCAGGTCTCGCCGAAGACCGGCAGTCCTTCGCGGCGGGCGGCGGCGAGTTCGGCGACGGCGGACGCGGCGGAGACGTGCACCACGTACAGCGGGGAGCCGGCCACCTGGGCGAGTTTGACGGCCCGGTGGGTGGCCTCGGCCTCGAGCAGTTCGCGGCGGACCTCGCCGTGGTAGCGGGGGTCGGTCTTGCCTGCGGCGAGGGCCTGTTCGACCAGGACGTCGATGGCGATGCCGTTCTCGGCGTGCATCATGATCAGGCCGCCGTTGTCGGCGCTGCGCTGCATGGCGCGCAGGATCCGGCCGTCGTCGCTGTAGAAGACGCCGGGGTAGGCCATGAACAGTTTGAAGGAGGTGACGCCCTCCTCGACCAGCAGGTCCATCTCTTTGAGGGTGGACTCGTTGACGTCCGACATGATCATGTGGAACGCGTAGTCGATGGAGCAGCGGCCCTCGGCCTTGTCGTGCCAGGTGTCCAGGCCGGCCCGCAGCGGGGCGCCGACGGACTGGACCGCGAAGTCGACGATGGTGGTGGTGCCGCCCCAGGCGGCGGCCCGGGTGCCGGTCTCGAAGGTGTCGGAGGCGGCGGTGCCGCCGAACGGCAGCTCCATGTGGGTGTGGGCGTCGACGCCGCCCGGGATGACGTACATCCCGGTGGCGTCGATGACGCGGTCGGCGCTCCAGCCGTCGGCGACCGAGCTGCCGGTGGCCGCGAGGGCCATCACCTGCTCGCCCTCGATCAGGACGTCGGCGCGCATCTCCTCGGCGGCGGTGACCACCAGGCCGCCCTGGATCACGGTGCGGGTCATCGGGTCCCCTCTCAGGCCTCGGTCAGCGGCAGGTAGGCGTCCGGGCGGCGGTCGCGGTAGAACGCCCACTGCTGGCGGACCTGCTCGATCACGTCGAGGTCGAGGTCGCGGACCACCAGCTCCTCGTCCTTGTCGGAGGCCACGTCGCCGACGAACTGGCCGCGCGGGTCGACGAAGTAGGAGGTGCCGTAGAAGTCGTTGTCGCCGTACTCCTCGACTCCGACCCGGTTGATCGCGGCGATGTAGTACTCGTTGGCGACGGCGGCGGCGGGCTGCTCCAGCTGCCACAGGTACGCCGACAGGCCGCGGCTGGTGGCGGAGGGGTTGTAGACGATCTCCGCGCCGGCCAGTCCGAGCGCCCGCCAGCCCTCGGGGAAGTGCCGGTCGTAGCAGATGTAGACGCCGACCTTGCCGACCGCGGTGTCGAAGACCGGCCAGCCGAGGTTGCCGGGCTTGAAGTAGTACTTCTCCCAGAAGCCCTTCACCTGCGGGATGTGGTGCTTGCGGTACTTGCCGAGGTAGGAGCCGTCGGCGTCGATCACGGCGGCGGTGTTGTAGTAGAAGCCGGACTGCTCGACCTCGTACACCGGTACGACGATCACCATGCCGAGTTCCCGGGCCAGGCCCTGCATCCGCTGCACGGTGGGCCCGTCCGGCACCGGCTCGGCCCAGGCGTAGTGCTCGGGCTCCTGGACCTGGCAGAAGTACGGGGCGTTGAAGACCTCCTGGAATCCGATGATCTGCGCGCCGTCGGCGGCGGCCGCGCGGGCCGCCCGCTCGTGGGCGTCGATCATCGTCTCCTTGTCGCCGGTCCATGCGGTCTGGAACAGCGCGGCGCGCACCACTCGGCTCATCGGGTTCTCCTTCGACGAAGGCGCTCTAGACCGTCGACAGTAGAAGTTCCCGGGCCCGGTGTGCAGTGCCACGCTGTAACGCCACGCGGGTCATTTCGTTCCGCCGCGAAATGGTGACCGGCCGATGATCGGACCGGTCAGAAGAGCGTCCCGGTCAGGGCGGCCACCCCGCCCAGCACCAGCCCGGCCCGGATCGCCCGGCCGAGTGCCGCCAGGTCTCCCGGATCGGCCGCCGGTTCCTCGGGCGGGAGCACCGCCAGCAGGACCCGGCGCTCGGTGTGTGCCGCCCGACGCCAGGGGTGGGTGGTCGGGTGGCCGCCGGGATTGGCCCACCACGGGCCCGTCGGGGCACCGATCGCGGTGATCCGCCCGGCCGCCGTGTGCACGGTCCAGCCGGGCAACTCCCGTGCCGGGACCACCCCGAGCAGGTCCAGTGGCGGCAGGCCCTCGGTCCAGCGGTCCGCGAGGTGCCCGAGCAGACCGCCCGGGTATGGCGCGCCCGGGTGGAAGAGCAGCGACGGCAGTTCCTCGCCCGGCACGCCCGACATCCCGGGGTCCAGCCGGTCCGCGCCGCGGGGCCGGTCGTCCGGCCGCCAGGCCGCCGCCTCGGGCAGGCCGAGCCGTACCCGGGCCGCGGCGATCTGGGCGGGCGCCCAGACCCGGGAGGGGCCGCACGCGGTGTGGGTGCGCACCGCGGTGTGCTGGTCGCTGCGGGGCCCGTCGATCCGTACCCCGTCGGCCGCCGCCGGGCCGGTCGGGTCCACCGGCCGGTCGCACAGCGGGCAGGGGGCGCCGTCGGGCACCGGTGCAGCGTCCGCGAGCAGCCGCCGGACGCCGGGGTTGCCGGGGGCTGTGCCGTCCGCGGCGGGCCCGCTCCAGTGCTCGTTCAGGACGGTCTCCTCGGTCGGGCGGGCCGCCGGGCACCGGGGCGGTGCGCGGGGCGCACACACCCTAGTGCCGCGTCAGTCCTCGCCGAGTGCGGTCAGCGGATTCTCGCCCTGCCAGAACTCCGGTCCGTAGTTCGGACGCAGGAGTTTGAAGATCTCGCCCCGGAAGAACGCGGTGACGGGCCAGGGCCTGCTGTAGATGAGCATGTCCTCGATCTCCGCGTCGCCGTTGAACCGGAACACGGCCGCCACCTGCCAGGTGTGGCCGTGGACGTGCAGGTCGTAGGCGGCCACCACGTGCTCCCCGGCCTGGGTGAAGATCCGGTAGCCGGGTTCGCCGCCGACCTGCTCCACCGCCTGGAGCACGGCGGCGACCCGGTCCCGCCCGGACACGGTCGCGG
Organism: Kitasatospora sp. NPDC048540; assembly: GCF_040651175.1. Lineage (NCBI taxonomy): Bacteria > Bacillati > Actinomycetota > Actinomycetes > Kitasatosporales > Streptomycetaceae > Kitasatospora > Kitasatospora sp. NPDC048540. The sequence goes on along the minus strand of NZ_JBEZIR010000064.1, from coordinate 7,383 downwards.
TGAGGACCGGCGAGTGGAAGGCGACATCGGTGGCGAGCCCGGGCGCGGCGGCCGGCAGGTCGAGGTAGCCGTCGGCGGGGCCGCTCGGGACGTACGGGGTGGACACGTCGATGTCCTCGGCGAGCACCTGGTCGACGGGCACCATCTTGTCCCGGGCCAGCGCCACGAACGGCCACGGCCGCGCGTAGGCGTCCACCGCCTGGTAGGTGCCCTCGGGTCCCGGGGTCAGGACCACGAGCAGCCCTACCGGATGGCCGTCGACGGAGCCGGCGAAGGTGACGACATGACGTTCCTCGCCTTCCAGGACGAACTCGGGTTGCGCGATCGAGAACGCCTCGGCGAGCTCGCGCAGGAAGGCCGCCGCACGGTCCCGCCCGACGAGCCGGTTCATCGTCAGCGGCGTCGCCAGGGATACGGAGGCGGACAGCGCTTCGGGGTGTGCGCCCAGTGCGGCACGGGCGAGGGATTCACGGCTCATGGGAGATCTCCCCTGGTCCGGTGGTGGGATCGGCGTGATCCCCGGCGCGGCGCCGCCATCGCCAGAACACGCGACCATGCATCAAGATCACGTATTGCGCTACCGCGATTCCATGTCTGCGGTGCCGCCCGCGCCGCTGCCGGGAGTACGGCAGGCCGACGCGGTGGTCCGGCGGCCGGATCCGGGGGCGCCGGTCAGTTCCGTACGGTGCAGAGGCCGTCCAGGGTGAGGTCGAGCAGTCGTTCGGCCTGCGCCCGCTGGTCCGGCTTTCCGGAGGCGAGGGCGATGCCGGTGAGGGCGGCGAACATGTCGTCGGCGCCGACGTCGGAGCGGACGGTACCGGCCTCGACCCCGGCGGCCAGCAGCGAGGTGAGCGCCTCCAGCATCAGTTCGCGGCTGCGCGCATAGGGGTTGACGCCGGATTCGACGAGGGCACGCAGGGCGTCGGCCATGCCGAACTTGGCGGTCGCGTAGTCGATGAAGCGCCCCATCCAGGCGCGCAGGGCCTCCCGCGGCGGGAGCGCGGCCAGCAGTTCGGTGGCGGCGTCGCAGAGCCGGCTCAGCTCGTTGCGGTAGGCGGCCTCGATGAGCACGTCGCGGGTGGGGAAGTTGCGGTAGAGCGTGCCGGAGCCGACACCGGCCTCCTTGGCGATCCGCTCCAGGTGCGCGTCCAGCCCGTCCTCGGCGAAGACCCGCACGGCGGCGGCGAGGATCTTGTCCCGGTTGCGCTGTGCGTCGGCACGTAGCGGGCGGCCCGTCTCGCTGGGCATCTGCGGTCTCCTGTCGTCCGGCTTGCTAACCGGAGGCACCTCCACTTAGAGTCCAGGAACCGGAGGCGCCTCCGTTTCCACTCTAGGGCACGCCTGCCCGCACCCGCCCGCCAGGGGCCTGCCAGGGCACACCCGCGCACGCCCGGGCCACCCGCACCGGCCGGCACCCGGCACCCACCCCCTCCCAGGAGCACCCCATGCCCGCTTCGCCGACGACCCTCCCGACCGCCCCCGCCGCGGCCCTCCCACTCGAAGGAAAGGTCGCCGTCATCACCGGCGGCGCGTCCGGGGTCGGCCTGGGCATCGCCCGGGAGTTCACCGCCGCCGGGGCCCACGCGGTCATCACCGACCTGCGGCAGGACGCACTCGACGCGGCGGTCGCCGCGATCGGCCCGAACTGCTCGGGGATCGTCGCCGACGTCACCCGGCTCGCCGACATGGAGGCCGCCTACCGGCAGGTGACGGAACGTCACGGACGCCTCGACGTGGTCGTCGCCAACGCCGGGATCGGCGCGCACGCCCCGCTCGGCGCGATCACCGAGGAGCAGTTCGAGCGGACCTTCGACGTCAACGCCAAGGGTGTCCTGTTCACCGTCCAGCCGGCGCTGGAACTGCTGCCGCCCGGCGGCGCCGTCATCGTCATCGGCTCCACCGCGTCCATCCGCCCGCCACGCGGGATGAGCCTGTACGGCGGCTCCAAGGCCGCGGTACGCGCCTTCGTCCGGGCCTGGATCCAGGACGTCAAGGGCTCGGGGATCCGGATGAACATCCTCAGCCCCGGCGCGGTCGACACCGACTCCCTGCGCAGCGCCCTGGCGATGGCGCAGGGCGCCGAGCAGGTCGAGGCCGCCGTCAGGTCCATGGGCGAGGGCAATCCGACCGGCCGGATCGCCGACCCGCGCGAGCTGGGCCGGGCCGCGGTCTTCCTGGCCGGCGACGCCGCGAGCTTCGTCACCGGCATCGAACTCTTCGCGGACGGCGGCATGGCCCAGGTCTGAGCAGACCGGGCGAACACGAAAGGCAAGGAGCGAAACCCACTCCTTGCCACTCCTAACGTATAGCGCACCGGGGGCCTTGCGGCAAGGCCCCCGGTGTACCGCAGAATCGCTGGCCGAAGCCGGAAACCGCGGATACGGGGAGATCGACGAAGTGCCTGCGTTCCTGTCATCAGATGAACCTGCCGCCGCTACGGCCACCAGCGCGTTCGACCTGCCCGAGCGGCTGCGCGCCAAGGCCGACCCGGCCCTGATCGCCGACGACGAACGGCACTTCGCGGCCGTCGCGCAGAGCCTCGCCGCGACGATCGCCGAACTGTCCGACCGCCTCGACGCCACCCGCCGCACACCCGGCGGCGCCGGCCGGGAAGCGATGGACCGGGACGCGGAGATCCACCGGCTGACCGGCCGGCTGCGCGCGCTGCGCCGCTTCGGCCTGGACCTGTGCCTCGGACGCATCGTCGCCGCCGACAGCCCCGAGCCGCTGTACATCGGCCGGCTCGGCCTCACCGACAGTACGGGCCGCCGGCTGCTCACCGACTGGCGCTCCCCCGCGGCCGAACCGTTCTTCGCGGCGACCCACGCCGACCCGATGGGCCTGGCCAGCCGCCGCAGGTACCGCTGGACCGGCGGCCGGATCGGCGACTACTGGGACGAAGTGTTCACCGCCGACGGGCTGGAGGGGCACGCCGCCCTCGACGACCAGTCCGCCTTCATCGCGAGCCTGGGCGCCCACCGCTCGGCCCGGATGCGCGATGTGCTCGCCACCGTCCAGTCCGACCAGGACGCCGTCATCCGGGCGGGCTCCCGCGGCGCCCTCGTCGTCGACGGCGGCCCGGGGACCGGGAAGACCGTCGTCGCGCTGCACCGCACCGCCTACCTCCTCCACTCCGACCCGCGGCTCGGCCACCGCCGGGGCGGCGTGCTGTTCGTCGGCCCGCACCAGCCGTACCTGGACTACGTTTCGGACGTCCTGCCCAGCCTCGGCGAGGAGGGCGTACGGACCTGCACCGTGCGCGACCTGGTCGCCGAGGGACCCTCCGCGGCCGTCGAGTCCGACCCCCTGGTGGCCCGGCTGAAGGCGTCCGCGGAGCTGGTGAAGGCCGTCGAACCGGCCGTCGGGCTGTACGAGGAGCCGCCCACCGAGGGGATGACGGTCGAGACCCACTGGTCCGACCTCTGGCTGGACGCCGACGACTGGGCCGCCGCCTTCGCCGCCCCCGACCCGGGCACCCCGCACAACGAGGCACGCGACCAGATCCTCGAGGAACTGCTCGCCATCCTGGCGGACCAGGACGACAGCGAGGCGCCGCCCGAACTGCTGCGCAGGTCACTGCTGCAGAACCGGGAGCTGCTCGGGGCGCTCGACCGGGCCTGGCCGATGCTGGAACCGACCGACCTGATCGGCGACCTGTGGTCGGTGCCCGCCTACCTGCGCAGGTGCGCGCCCTGGCTGGCCCCCGACCAGGTCCGCGCGCTGCAGCGGGCGGACGCCCAGGCCTGGACGGTGTCCGACCTGCCGCTCCTGGACGCCGCCCGGCAGCGGCTCGGCGACCCGCACGCGTCCGTGCTCCGGCGCCGGCAGCGGGCCGCCGTCGCCGCCGAACGCGAACGGATGGCCGGCGTCATCGACAGCGTGATCGCGGCCGACGACGACGGCGAGGGCGCGGTCACCATGCTGCGCGGCCAGGACCTGCGGGACGCCCTGGTCGACGACGGCGCGCTGCCGGGCGCCGAGACGGACCCGCTGGCCGGGCCGTTCGCCCACATCGTCGTCGACGAGGCCCAGGAACTGACCGACGCCGAGTGGCAGATGCTGCTGCTCCGCTGCCCGTCCCGGAGCTTCACCATCGTCGGGGACCGCGCCCAGGCCCGGCACGGCTTCACCGAGTCGTGGCGGGAACGGCTGACCCGGGTCGGCTTCGACCGGATCGAGGTGGCCTCGCTGAGCGTCAACTACCGCACCCCGCAGGAGATCATGGCCCAGGCCGAGCCGGTCGTCCGGGCCGCGCTCCCGGACGCCAACGTGCCCGTCTCCATCCGCAGCAGCGGCATCCCGGTCCACCACGGCACCATCTCCGAGCTGGACGGGATCCTCGACGGCTGGCTCGCCGAGCACGCCGAGGGCACCGCCTGCGTGATCGCCGCCGCCGACGCGGCCCCGGGCGGCTTCCGGGCCGATCCCCGGGTCCGCTCGCTGACCCCGGAACTGTCGAAGGGGCTGGAGTTCGACCTGGTCGTGCTGATCGACCCGGAGTCCTTCGGCGAGGGCGTCGAGGGCGCGGTCGACCGCTACGTCGCGATGACCCGGGCGACCCGCCGACTCGTCGTCCTCACCGGCCCCTGACCCCGGCGGAGAAACCGGTGACGGCCCGCCCCCACGGAGGGGACGGGCCGTCACGGGCCGGTCAGGCCCGGGGTGGCCGGTCGGTCACGGTGTTGTCCGGCCACGGAGGGTCGGGGAGGGAGTCCACCAGGGCTTCCACCCTCCCCGCCACCGCACGCAGCACGGCCGTGAACTCCTCCATCGGCACCTCACCCCGGCGGTACGAGTCGAACCCGCCGTGCAGGGCCTCGTGCTGTTCGAGGAACGCGTCCAGAAGATCCAGGTCGGCCTCGGACGAGCCGGCGGCGGAGAGCCTCCCCACCACCGCGAACCACCACGAGATCCGTGCGTCGGCCAGCGTGATCCGTCCGGCCAGTTCCCTGACCGGGAAGGCCCATGCCTCCGGCCAGGTCCTCAGCTCGGTCATCAGATCGGTGAAGGACGGTTGATCGCTCACGGAAATCGGTGCTGCTTCCTTCTGCTCACGGGAAGTTCTTCCTGATCCAGCCGACGATACTCCTCCCGCTGGGCAGCGGTTCGCCGCCTCCTGCCTCGATGACCCTGCTGCAGTACGTCAGGCAGCTGTTCGAGAGCGCGTCGTAGGGTCCCTGTCCCGCACTCCCCCGGTAGGCCTTCTTGGCATAGGCGATGGCGGCGGCGGGGTTCGGCAGTGGCACCGTCGTCGACCCCCGGTAGCTGCCGACGTAGTTCGACGTGTGCGCCATCGGCTTCAGCGTGCCGTTCGGGTTCATGGCGTGGGTGTTGTACGACTCACCGTTGGCCGTCCTGATCTCGACCGTGTAGTGCTGTCCGTCCTCCAGCTCGAACTTGTGGACGGTCGCCGTCCCCGGGCAGTTGTGGACGAGGACCGGTGTGTTGCCGGCCAGCACGTAGTAGGTGTGGATGTCGTCGACGGTGAGGTTGTAGGCCGTCTGCGGGGCGGTGCGGTAGTTGTGGACCGACTCGACCGTGGCGGTGGTGCCGTCCGCCTGGCGGAGTTGGTCGCCGGCGGTGAGGTCGGCGGCGTCGGTCCAGCGGTTGGTGGTGAGGTCCCAGGCGGGGTGGTGCTGGGTGGACGTCAGGGTCGCGGGCGGTGCCCGGTCCCCGTTCGAGGCTGAGATGGTGAGGTCGGTGAACTCCTGGTCGTCCGGGGTGGTGATGGTGGCGACGACCTGCTCGGGGGCGGTGGTTCCGGTCTGCGGGTCGGTCGCGGTGACCTGGTCGGCGGTGGTGAGCTGGTCGATCGGCTTGGTGCTGCCGTCGCCGAGCAGGACCTGCGTCCCGGCCGGGAAGCTGTTGCACGGGCCCTTCGGGCCCTTCGGGCCGATCAGGCCGTCGGTCATGGCCATGGCCGCGCCCCAGGCCGCTCCGGTGGCCTCGGCCGTCAGCTGGCCCTTGATGGAGTGGTCGGCGTTGCCGTCGAGCATGTTGTCCAGGCCGGAGCCGAGGGCTCCGACGGCTGCGCCGCAGCCTGCGACGGCCGCGACGGCGGTGGCTCCGCCGGTTTCGAGGGCGCCTGCGGCGCCGCCGGCGTAGCACATGGTGCCTGCGGCGATCTCCACGGTGGTGACCACGATGGCGCGGACGGCCGGGTGGTCGGTGGTGAAGTTCTGGGTCCGCTTGGCGCCGTTGCTGATGTGGCATCCGGCGCCGTCGAGGGAGAACCAGCTGCCGCACTTCTTGGTGCCGCGGCCGTTGCCGCCGCCCCCGCCACCGCCGCCGTTGCCTCCGCCGCCACCGTCACCGCTCTTGCCCGGCTTGCCAGGCCGCTGGTTGACGGTGAAGACGGTGCCGATGTTCTGCGAGGTGGCCGGTGCGCACGGCGGGTGCCAGTTGGTCGCGCAGTCACTGGTGCCGTGCAGACCGGTGCCGCACTCGTAGGCGAACGCGCTGCATCCACCGGGGAGGCCGCCGCCACTGGGTCCGTCGACCTGGGTGCCCATGTGGGAGCAGTGGTACAGGCCGCTAGCGCACTCCTCCAACTGGAGGCCGCTGGGGTCGGAGGCGTTGATGGGGTTGTTGTTGCTGTAGGCGTAGCCGTTCCACTGTTGTGGGTCGTCGGCGAGCATGAGGGGGTCGGGGTTGAGGAAGCGGCCGTGGACGGGGTCGTATTCGCGGGCGCCGAGGTTGGTCAGGCCCGTGGTGTCGTCCTTGGTGCCGCCGACGAAGCCCTTGTCGCCGGCCCAGGTCCCGGTCGCGGGCTGGGTGCCGCGGGGGTTGCCGAAGGGGTCGGTGGGGCGTCGGGTGACGGTCTGGGCGGCGTCGGTGTCGATCTGGACGCCGTTGGTGCCGTGCGGGTCGGCGCACTGGTAGACCAGCTGGCCGCCGGCCTGGGCGGTGACGCGGGTGATGGTGATGCCGCCGGGGGCGGGGTAGGAGCGGACGTCGGACATCGAGCCGGTGGCGGTGTCGAGGGTGAGCTCGTCCACACCGAGGTTGATGGTGGTCTTGCCGGGGTTGCGGCGGATCAGCTGGTTGCCGTCCGCGTCGTACAGGTACGACGTCGCCTGTGCCTGGCCGGTCTTGCTGACGGAGTCGAGCTTGTCCTCGCCGTTCCAGGTGAGGGTGGTGGTGCCGGTGGTGTCGGTGACGCTGGTGGTGTTACCGGTGGCGTCGTACTGGTAGGAGGTGGTCTTCGGTCCGGTGGGCGAGCTGGTGGAGCTGGTCAGCAGGCCGTGCGGGCCGCCGGTGCCGCCGCCGGTGTTCGGGGCGTTGGTGGCGGTGTTGACGCTCTTCGGGGTGCCGAAGGTCTGGGTGGTGGTGACGTCCTTGGACGTGTCACCGGTGACGTCGTGCTGGACGAGGGAGGTCCGG
>NZ_JBEZIR010000063.1:0-47733 GCF_040651175.1 Kitasatospora sp. NPDC048540 | reverse complement strand
CCGCCTCCGGTGCCCGAACAGCCCAGGAGCACACGCCAGATGGCGATCCGCAAGTCCACCATGCACGCGGGTCAGCGGGCGTGGCGGCCGGCGGGCCGGGGCAGGCCGTAGTGCTCGCGCAGGGTGCGGCCGGTGTAGCCGTCGCGGAACAGGCCGCGCTCGCGCAGGATCGGCAGGACGTGCTCGGTGAAGTGGGTCAGGCCGTCGGGCAGGATCGGCGGCATGATGTTGAAGCCGTCGGCAGCGCCTTCGGTGAACCACTGTTCGATGTGGTCGGCGAGCTGTTCGGGGGTGCCGACGACGACCTGGTGGCCCCGGCCGCCGCCGAGCCGGCCGACCAGTTGGCGCAGGGTCAGGCGGTCGCGTTCGGCGAGGTCGCGGATCAGCTCGAAGCGGCTCTTGGCGCCGTTGATCTCGGTGACCGGGGGCAGCGGGGGCAGGGGGGCGTCCAGGGGGTGGTCGGTGAGGTCGACGCCGAGGACGGTGGACAGGACGCCGATCGCCCGGGCCGGGTCGATCAGGTCGTCGAGTTCCTGGTCGAGCGCCTTGGCCTCGGCCTCGGTGGAGCCGAGCACCGGGACCACGCCGGGGAGCACCTTGAGGCCGGCCGGGTCGCGGCCGGCGTCGGCAGCCTGCCGCTTGAGGGCGGCGTAGAAGGACTGTCCCTCGGCGAGGGTCTGCTGGGCGGTGAACACGGCCTCGGCCCAGCGCGCCGCGAAGGCGCGGCCGTTGTCGGAGGAGCCGGCCTGCACCAGCAGGGGGTGGCCCTGCGGGCTGCGCGGGATGTTCAGCGGGCCGCGGACCTTGAAGTGCTCGCCGACGTGGTCGATCTCGTGCACCCTGGCGGGGTCGGCGAAGGTGCCGCGTTCGCGGTCGAGCAGCAGCGCGCCGTCCTCCCAGCTGTCCCACAGGGCGGTGGCGACCTGGAGGAACTCGTCGGCGCGCCGGTAGCGGACGGCGTGCTCCTGGTTGGCGTCGCGGCCGAAGTTCTGTGCGGCGCGGTCGCCGGCCGAGGTGACGATGTTCCAGCCGGCCCGGCCGTGGCTGATGTGGTCGAGCGAGGCGAACTGGCGGGCCAGGTTGTACGGCTCGGAGAAGCCGGTGGAGGCGGTGCCGATCAGGCCGATCCGCTCGGTCACCACGGCGAGTGCGGTGAGCAGGGTGAACGGCTCGAAGTGGCTGATCAGGCCCCAGCCGCCGGCGGCGCGGGCCTCGACGCCGTCGGCGAGGAAGACCGAGTCGAAGGAGGCGGCCTCGGCGGCCTGGGCGAGGTGCTGGAAGTGCGCGATGTCGGCGGCCCGGCCGGGGTCGGTCCGCGGGTGGCGCCAGGCGGCCTCGTGGTGGCCGACGCCCATCAGGAACAGGTTGAAGTGCAGCTGGCGGTCTTCGGGCATGGCGAAACGGCTCCGGTTCCGGAGGAGTGAAGGGGTCAGCTGCCATCGTCCAGGCGGTCGGCGGGCCGGACAACGATTCGCCGGGCCGTGGAATTAATGCCGCGTTGACGGTGCGGCAGCATCACAGTGCGCGTGCGGTCCGCAGCTCCATCGGGCGCTGGTACGCGCTGTCCAGGACCCCGGCGCAGGCTGCGACGGCGAGGATGTCCCGGCCGAAGGAGGCGCCGGTGACCAGCGGCGGGGGCTGCGCCCTGGTGTGCCGCAGCACGTGTTCCCTGAGGTGGCCGGTGAGGTCGGGCAGCGTCAGCAGGCCGCCCTCGCTGACCACCAGGACGTCGGGGTTGAGCACGTCGATCAGCAGGGCGGCGGCCGGCGCCGTCCGCTCCAGCCGTTCCTCCAGCAGCCGGCGCGCGCCGCGGTCGCCGGTGGCGGCCAGCCGTAGCAGCAGGTCGAAGTCGGGTGCCGGGATCAGCCCGCCGGTGTGGGCGCGGCGGGCCACGGTGTCCTGCGAGACGGTGGCCTCCAGGCAGCCGGTCCGCCCGCAGGTGCAGGGTTCGGTGGAGCCGGGGACCGGCAGGTGGCCGATGTCGCCGGCCCGGGAGCGGTGGCCGCGCAGGACGGTGCCGCCGGTGGCGATGGCGGCGTCGACCACGTTGCCGACGAACAGCTGGACCAGCCCGGTGGCTCCGGTGCCCGCGCCGAACAGCAGCTCGGCCTGGGCGAGTGCGCGGGCGTGCCCGTCGAGGTGGACGGGCAGCCGGGTGGCCCCGGCCAGCAGGTCGCGGACGGGGACGTCGTGCCAGCCCAGCGGTCCGTGCTCGACCACGGTGCCGCGCTCGGAGTCGACCCAGCCGCCGGTGACCACGCCGAGTCCGAGCAGGGAGCGGCCGGCCGCCCGGCGGGCGACGAAGCCGGGCAGGTGGCCGCGGACGGTGCGCAGCACGGCGGCGGCGTCGCCGCGCCGGGGCACCCGCTCGTGGGCGACCACCCGGCCGCGCAGGTCCAGCAGGCCGAAGGTGAGCCAGGGCACCCCGATGTGGACGCCGGCCGCCAGGTGGTGGCGGGTGTCGATGTCCAGCGGGAGCTGGGGGCGGCCGGCCCGGGGCGGGCCTTCCCGGGGCGGGAGTTCGCGCAGCAGGCCGAGTGCGCTCAGGTCGGCGGTGTGCCGGGAGACGGCGGCCGGGCTGAGGCCGGTGGCCCGGCCGAGGGCGGCCCGGGTGAGCGGTCCGTCGGCCAGGACGGTGCGCAGGACGGCGCCGACGCCGCCGCCCTCTACGGGCAGCGGTGCGCGGCCGGCGGGGACGGGGGCGACCAGGGAGAGCATGCGGTCGATTGTCCCGGCGGGGTGTTGCGCGGCCGTGGCGGCGGCGTGAACCGCCGGCCGGGCCGTCAATAACGTGCTAAAACCGCCGTTGAACCGTATCGAACCAGGGAGATTCACTCGAAAAGCCGTAGTCTCGCAGGTGGCGAACAGTTGTCCGGGGTGATGCCCCCCGGGCCGGACCAGAATGGTGCTCATGGCACGTGGCAGGCTGCGGATCTACCTGGGGGCCGCCCCCGGCGTGGGGAAGACGTACGCCATGCTCTCCGAGGCGCACCGGCGGCAGGACCGCGGCACCGACGTGGTGGCCGGTCTGGTCGAGGACCACGACCGTCCGCTGACGGCCGCGCTGGCCGAGGGCCTGGAGACGGTTCCACGGCGGCTGCTGACCCACCGGGGCGCGCGGTTCGCCGAGCTCGACCTGGACGCGCTGCTGGCCCGCCGCCCGCAGGTGGCCCTGGTGGACGAGCTCGCCCACACCAACGTGCCCGGCAGCCGCAACGCCAAGCGCTGGCAGGACGTCGAGGAGCTGCTGGCGGCCGGCATCGACGTGGTGTCGACCGTCAACATCCAGCACCTGGAGTCGCTCGGCGACGTGGTCGAGGGCATCACGGGCGTGCGGCAGCGCGAGACCGTCCCGGACGAGGTGGTCCGCCGGGCCGACCAGATCGAACTGGTCGACATGTCGCCGCAGGCGCTGCGCCGCCGCCTCGCGCACGGCAACGTGTACGCCCCGGAGAAGATCGACGCCGCGCTGGGCAACTACTTCCGTCCCGGCAACCTGACCGCGCTGCGCGAACTGGCCCTGCTCTGGACGGCCGACCGGGTCGACGAGTACCTCCAGCGCTACCGGGCCGAGCAGGGCATCCAGGGCACCTGGCAGGCCCGCGAGCGGATCGTGGTCGGCCTGACCGGCGGGCCCGAGGGCGCCACCTTGATCCGCCGGGCCGCCCGGATCGCCGACCGCGGGGCCGGCGGCGAACTGCTGGCGGTGCACATCGCCCGTTCGGACGGCCTGTCCGGCGAGGGTTCGCCGCACGCGCTGATCGAGCAGCGGGCGCTGGTGGAGAGCCTCGGCGGCAGCTTCCACACCGTGCTCGGCGACGAACCGGCGGCCGGCCTGCTGGCGTTCGCCCGCGGCGTCAACGCCACCCAGATCGTGCTGGGCAGCAGCCGCCGCCGCCCCTGGCAGTACGTGTACGGCCCCGGGGTCGGCTCGACCGTCACCCGGGACTCCGGCGACATCGACGTCCACATGGTCACCCACGAGCACGCGGCGGCGGGCCGCGGCCGGATCCCGGTCCGGCGGATCACCGACCTCGGACGGACCCGCACGGTCGCGGGCTGGCTGATCGGGGTGGCCGGCCCGCCGCTGCTGGCGCTGCTGCTCACCCAGGTGCACTCCTTCGGGCTGCCCACCGACATGCTGCTGTTCCTGTCGCTGACGGTCTGCGCCGCGCTGGTCGGCGGGCTGCTGCCGGCCGTCGCCTCGGCGCTGATCGGCTCCAGCGCGCTGAACTACTTCTTCACCCCGCCGCTGCACACCTTCTCCATCTCCGAGCCGCAGAACATCCTCGCCGTGGCGATCTTCACGGCGGTCGCCATCGCGGTCGCCTCGGTGGTCGACCTGGCCGCCCGCCGCACCCACCAGGCCGCCCGCAGCCAGGCCGAGGCGCAGACCCTGAGCGCCCTGGCCGGCACCGTGCTGCGCGGCGCGCCCGCCGGGGAGGCGCTACCGGGCGGCGACAGCGTGCTGACCGCCCTGCTCGACCAGGTCCGGGAGACTTTCCAGGCCGAGGCGGCCGCGCTGCTGGAGCGCCCGGACCCGCACGGCCCGTGGCAGAGCCTGGCGGCCAGTGGTGTGCGCTCGCCGGCGCGCCCCGAGCAGGCCGACGTGGACGTACCCGTCGGCGACCGGCTGGCGCTGGTGCTGCGCGGCCGGGTGCTGCCCGCCGAGGACCGCCGGCTGCTCGGCGCCTTCGCCGCCCAGGCCGCGGTGCTGCTGGACCGCCGCAGGCTGGCCGGGGAGGCCGCCGCCGCCCGCCGCGAGGCGGAGGGCAACCGGATCCGTACCGCGCTGCTCGCCGCCGTCTCGCACGACCTGCGCACCCCGCTGGCGGGCATCAAGGCCGCCGTCACCTCGCTGCGCTCGGCGGACGTCGAGTGGGACGAGGAGGACGAGGCCGAGCTGCTGGCCGGTATCGAGACCGGCGCCGACCGGCTCGACCACCTGATCAACAACCTGCTCGACATGAGCCGGCTGCAGACCGGCACGGTGACCCCGCTGATCCAGCCCACCGACCTGGACGAGGTGGTGCCGTACGCGCTCGGCGGGGTGCCGCCCGAGGAGGTCCGGCTGGACGTGCCGGAGACCCTGCCGATGATCCACGCCGACGCCGGGCTGCTGGAGCGGGCGCTCGCCAACCTGATCGAGAACGCCGTCAAGTACAGCCCCGACGGCCAACGGGTGCTGGTCAAGGCGGACGCCCTGAAGCCGGCCGGCGCCGACGGCCGGGTGGAGCTGCGGATCGTCGACCGCGGGCCCGGGGTGCCCGAGGAGGCCCGCGAGCGGATCTTCGCGCCGTTCCAGCGCTACGGTGACGCCCCGCGCGGCGCCGGCGTCGGCCTCGGCCTGGCCGTCGCCCGCGGCTTCGTCGAGGCGATGGGCGGCACCGTGGCCGCCGAGGACACCCCGGGCGGCGGGCTCACCATGGTGGTCACCCTGCCCGCCGTCGACCTGCCCGACCACCAGCCGATGCCGACCGACCGAAAGGCGGAGCCCGTATGACCCGGGTCCTCGTCGTGGACGACGAACCGCAGATCGTCCGCGCCCTGGTGATCAACCTGAAGGCCCGGAAGTACGAGGTGGACGCCGCCCACGACGGTGCGAGCGCCCTCGAACTGGCCGCCGCCCGCCACCCCGACGTGGTGGTGCTCGACCTCGGCCTGCCCGACATGGACGGCGTGGACGTGATCCGCGGGCTGCGCGGCTGGACCAGGGTGCCGATCATCGTGCTGTCCGCCCGGCACGCCTCCGACGAGAAGGTCGAGGCGCTGGACGCCGGCGCCGACGACTACGTCACCAAGCCGTTCGGGATGGACGAGCTGCTGGCCCGGATGCGGGCGGCCGTGCGCCGGGCCGAACCGGTGGCCGGCGAGGACGACTCGGTGGTCACCACCGAGACCTTCACCGTCGACCTGGCCGCCAAGAAGGTCAACCGGGACGGCGTCGACATCCGCCTCACCCCGACCGAGTGGCACCTGGTCGAGGTACTGGTCCGCAACTCCGGCCGGCTGGTCAGCCAGACCCAGCTGCTCCAGGAGGTCTGGGGCCCGGCGTACCACAAGGAGACCAACTACCTGCGGGTCTACCTCGCGCAGCTGCGCCGCAAGCTGGAGGCCGACCCTTCGCACCCGCGGCACTTCATCACCGAGCCGGGCATGGGTTACCGCTTCGAGCCGTGACCGCCCGCGGCGCTGACCTGGAGACCCGCCACCGGGGGCGGCGAAACCGGTACCCTTCCGGCATGAGTGGTGACAACAGCAGCGTGCAGCCGCAGGGCCGGTTCCGGCGGATGCTCAGCCGGCTGACCTCCTCCCCGGAAGAGCTCGAGGCCGAGGAGCTGCGGCAGGACACCGCGGAGTCCGGGTGCACGCCGATCGCCAGCTGCGGCGACCGTGAGGTGGTCACCGTGGCCGGGACCCTGCGCACCGTGACGCTCCGGCCCCGGGCCGGGGTGCCCGCGCTGGAGGCGGAGCTCTTCGACGGCAGCGACGCGCTCGACGTGGTCTGGCTGGGCCGCCGTTCGATCGTCGGCATAGAGCCGGGCCGCCGGCTCATCGCCAGCGGCCGGATCAGCCACGCACGCGGCCGCCGCGTGCTCTTCAACCCTCGGTACGAGCTGCGTCCGGTCGGACACGGGAGCGAATCAGCGTGACCAACCTGCCCGGCGGCGAGCCCGCCGCCCGCACCGCCGCCCCCGGCGACGACCTCGCCGGATACGTCGACCACACGCTGACCGAGACGGTGGTGACGTCGGCCGCCGAGCAGTGGGAGCAGTCCGAGGCCGACCGCAGGGCAGCGGACGAAGCGGCCTCCAAGGAGGCCGCCGACACCGTGATGAAGGCCTTCGGCGGGGTCCGGGGAATGATCGACATGACCCTCCCGGGTCTGGTCTTCATCCTCACCTTCAACATCACCCACCAGGTGGCCGCCGCCGCCTGGGCCGCGCTCGGCCTCAGCGCCCTCTTCGTCGTGGTGCGCCTGGCCCGGCGGGAGACCATCCAGCACGCCTTCAGCGGCGTCTTCGGGGTGGCGATCGGCGCCTGGATCGCGATGAAGACCGGCAAGGCCGAGGACTTCTACCTGCCCGGGCTGCTCTACAACGTCGGCTACTGCCTGGTGCTGGCCGTCTCGGCGCTGGTGCGCTGGCCGCTGGTCGGCCTGATGCTCGGCCCGGTCACCGGCGAGATGTTCACCTGGCGCAAGCAGAACCCCGGCCGGCTGGCCGCGTACACCAAGGCCACCTGGGCCTGGGTGGTGATCATGGGCATCAAGCCGGTGATCCTCTTCCCGCTGTACTTCACCCACAACACCTCGCTGCTGGGCTGGCTCAAGACGGCGCTCGGCATCCCGGCCCTGGCGCTGGCGATGTACGTGACCTGGCGGATCCTGCTCAAGGCCCCGGCGCCGATCAAGGCGGAGATCGAGGACTGAGCGGGCCCGACCGACGCGAGGAGGGGCCGTACCCGACCGGGTACGGCCCCTCCGGCGTGTGCGGGGGCAGCAGGAGCTACTTCGCGCCGGTCTCGGCGGACAGCAGGTCCTCCAGCTCCTCCTCGCGCTCCTGGGCGGCCACGAAGAGCAGCTCGTCGCCGCCCTCCAGGGTGTCGTCCTTGGCGGGCACCAGCACCCGGCCCTCGCGGATGATGCTCACCAGCGCGGTGTCCACCGGCCACTCGACGTCCCCGACCCGGGTACCGACCAGCCGGGCGTCGTCCGCCAGGGTCAGCTCGACCAGGTTGGCGTTGCCCTGGCTGAAGCGCATCAGCCGGACCAGGTCGCCGACGCTGACGGCCTCCTCGACCAGGGCCGACATCAGGCGCGGGGTGGAGACGGCGACGTCCACGCCCCAGGACTCGTTGAAGAGCCACTCGTTCTTCGGGTTGTTCACCCGGGCGACCACCCGCGGCACGCCGTACTCGGTCTTGGCCAGCAGCGAGACGACCAGGTTGACCTTGTCGTCGCCGGTGGCGGCGATCACCACGTGGCAGCGCTGCAGGGCGGCCTCGTCCAGCGAGGTGATCTCGCAGGCGTCCGCGAGCAGCCACTCGGCCATCGGGACCCGCTCCACCGAGATGGAGTTCGGGTTCTTGTCGATCAGCAGGACCTCGTGGCCGTTCTCCAGCAGCTCGCCCGCGATCGAGCGGCCGACCGCACCGGCCCCGGCAATGGCGACTCGCATCAGTGACCCTCCTCCTCGGGGCCCTGCGCGAACGCGGCCTCGACCGACGCCAGCTCGGAGCGGCGCAGCATGACGTGGACCAGGTCGCCCTCCTGGACCACCATCGACGGCGTGGGCAGGGTGCCCTCGCCGAGCCGGGTGACGAACGCGACCCGGACGCCCGCGGCCTCCTCCAGCGCGCTCAGCTTGTGCCCGACCCACTCGTGCGCGAACGCGACCTCGGCCAGCTGCACGCTGCCGCTCGGGTCCTGCCACAGCGGCTCGGCGCCGCTGGGCAGCAGCCGGCGCAGCATCTGGTCGGCGGTCCAGCGGACGGTGGCGACGGTCGGGATCCCCAGGCGCTGGTAGACCTCGGCGCGGCGGGGGTCGTAGATCCGGGCGGCGACGTGCTCGACGCCGAAGTTCTCCCGGGCCACCCGGGCGGCGATGATGTTGGAGTTGTCACCGCTGGAGACGGCGGCGAACGCGCCCGCCTCCTCGATGCCGGCCTCGCGCAGGGTGTCCTGGTCGAAGCCCACGCCGGTCACCCGGCGGCCGTTGAATCCGGCACCCAGCCGCCGGAACGCGGTCGGGTCCTGGTCGACCACGGCGACCGAGTGACCCTGTTTCTCGAGTGCTCTGGCGAGGGCCGAGCCCACGCGGCCGCAACCCATGATGACGATGTGCACGGGACTACCTCACCCTGTCCGTTGGGTTAATGACCTGCGCAAACACCGCTCATCGTCCTTCCGCGCCCTGGTTTCGTGGGCGATCCGTCGGTTCCGCCTTCAAGTGCGCGAACCGGGTCTGTGCAGGGGCAACTGGAGTGCTGCCCGCAACCTCATCATCCGACACGCTAGCCGGTCGGCCGAACGCAGGCTCGACCAAGGGGGCACCGGTCGTCGGCTCCGTTGTCGGCAGCCCCTACGATTCCTTGATGTGCCTATGCCTGCTGACCTTCCGAAACGCATCCTGATCGGGCGCGCGCTGCGCAGCGACAAGCTGGGGGAGACCCTGCTGTCCAAGCGGATCGCGCTGCCCGTGTTCGCCTCGGACGCCCTGTCGTCCGTCGCCTACGCCCCCGAGGAGATCCTGCTCACCCTGTCCCTGGCCGGGGCCTCGGCGATCCACTTCTCCTGGCAGATCGGCGTCGTCGTCGCGATCGTGATGCTGGCGGTGGTCGCGTCGTACCGGCAGAACGTGCACGCGTACCCCAGCGGCGGCGGCGACTACGAGGTCGCCACCGTCAACCACGGCCCGAACTCCGGGCTGGTGGTCGCCAGCGCCCTGCTGGTGGACTACATCCTCACGGTGGCGGTCTCCACCACCTCAGGCGTCGCCAACGTGGTCTCCGCCGTGCCGTCGCTGCGCGGCCACGAGCTGGGACTGTCGGTCGTCGTGGTGATCGTGCTGATGGGCATGAACCTGCGCGGCGTCCGGGAGTCCGGCAGCGCGTTCGCGGTCCCGACGTACGCCTTCATGGTCGGCGTGATCGGCATGGTCGTCTACGGTGCGTTCCGTCACTTCGGGCTCGGCCAGGACATGAACGCCGAGAGCTCCGGCTTCCACCTGGAGGCCACCCCGGGCAACGAGTCGCTGGCCGGCTTCGCGATGGTGTTCCTGCTGCTCAAGGCGTTCTCCTCGGGCTGTGCCGCGCTCACCGGTGTGGAGGCGATCTCCAACGGCGTGCCGGCCTTCCGCAAGCCGAAGAGCAAGAACGCCGCCACCACGCTGCTGATGATGGCCTCCATCGCGGTCGTGATGTTCATGGGCATCATCTGGCTGGCCCGCCTGACCGGCGTCCAGATGGCCGAGAACCCCACCGAGCAGCTGATCGGGGCGCCCGGCGACTACCACCAGAAGACCGCGCTGGCGCAGATCTCCGAGTCGGTCTTCTCCAACTTCACGCCCGGCTTCTACTTCGTCGCCGCCGTCACCGGCCTGATCCTGGTGCTGGCCGCCAACACCGCCTTCAACGGCTTCCCGGTGCTCGGCTCGATCCTCGCCCAGGACCGCTACCTGCCGCGGCAGCTGCACACCCGCGGCGACCGGCTGGCGTTCTCCAACGGCATCATCCTGCTGGCCGGCGCGGCGATCCTGTTCATCGTCGCCTTCGACGCCGACCCGACCCGGCTGATCCAGCTGTACATCGTCGGTGTCTTCGTCTCCTTCAACATGAGCCAGTCCGGCATGATCCGGCACTGGACCAGGCTGCTGCGCACCGAGACCGACCCCAAGAAGCGCTCCCACATGCAGCGCAGCCGGGCGATCAACACCTTCGGCCTGGTGATGACCATGGCGGTGCTGATCGTGGTGCTCGCCACCAAGATCAGCCACGCCTGGATCGCCATCGCCACCATGGTGGTGCTGTTCGTGATGATGAAGGCGATCCGCCGCCACTACGAGCGGGTCTCCGCCGAGCTGGTCGCCGCCGAGGAGCCGGACGACGTGGTGCTGCCCACCCGGGTGCACGCCATCGTGCTGGTCTCCAAGCTGCACAAGCCCGCCCTGCGCGCCCTCGCGTACGCCCGCCTCGCCCGGGCGAGCACGCTGGAGGCCGTCACCGTCAACGTCGACCCGGTCGACACCGCGGCGCTGCGCGGCGAGTGGGACGAGCGCGGCATCGAGGTGCCGCTGAAGGTCCTCGACTCGCCGTACCGCGAGATCACCGGCCCGGTGCTGGAGTACGTCAAGAACCTGCGCCGCTCCAGCCCGCGCGACGTGGTCTCGGTGTACATCCCGGAGTACGTGGTCGGGCACTGGTACGAGCACCTGCTGCACAACCAGAGCGCGCTGCGGCTCAAGGGCCGGCTGCTGTTCAAGCCCGGGGTGATGGTGACTTCCGTACCCTGGCAGTTGGAGTCCTCCGAGCGGCGCAAGCCGCAGAAGGCCTGGTCCGCTCCGGGTGCCGTCCGCCGTGGCGAGCCCCGGCACCGGCCCGCGGCCAGCTCCGACGACCAGCAGAGCGTGGGTTCCGGCCCGCGCGACGACTCCGCACCGCTCGCGTAAGGACGCATGCCAGTGACCCGCAACACCCCGCCCCGCTCCTCCGGCCGGCCGAGCCGGCCCGGCGCCAAGACCGGCGCCAAGACCGGCGGCAAGCCGGGGCAGGTGGCCCACCCGCGGTGGAGCAACCGGCCCGCCAGGCCGTCCGCCACCGACCGCGACGGCTTCACGGCCCAGACCGCGCCGCTGGCGCCCGGCGAGTCCGAGCGGTCCGAGGACCGGCCGACGGCCGTGCCGAAGAGCGCGATGAAGGGCGGCCCGAAGTCCGCCTCGAAGGCGAAGGGCGAGGCCGGCAAGGCCACCCCCGCCAAGGGGTCCGCCGCCGCCAAGGGCGCCGCCAAGGGCGCTGGCGCCGGGAAGCCGGCCCGGGGTGCGGCGGGCGACGGCCAGGACCGCCCGGCGGCGCCCAAGGCCCGCCAGCCGCGCAAGCAGGCCGTGCGGCCGCCGAAGGCGCTGCGCACCGCCGAGACCGTGGTGAAGGCCCCGCCCGGCGAGCCGCTGGTCGGCGAGCGCTACGAGGTCGAGGTCGGCCCGGTGGCGCACGGCGGCGGGCACTGCGTGGCCCGGCACGAGGGCCGGGTGCTGTTCGTCCGGCACACCCTGCCCGGGGAGCGGGTGATCGTCGAGATTACCGAGGGCACCACCAAGTCGCGCTTCCTGCGCGGCGACGCGGTGGAGGTGCTGGAGGCCGCGAAGGAGCGGATCGAGGCGCCGTGCCCGTTCGCCGGCCCCGGCAAGTGCGGCGGCTGCGACTGGCAGCACGTCACCCCGGGCGGCCAGCGCAAGCTCAAGGGCCAGGTGCTCACCGAGCAGCTCGCCAAGCTGGCCGGGCTGACGGCGGCGGAGGCGGGCTGGGACGGCAGCGTCGAGCCGGTCGGCGGCAAGCTGCCGCCCGGCGCGGTGCCGGCCTGGCGCACCCGGGTGCAGTACGTGGTCGACCCGGCCAGCGGGTCGGTCGGGCTGCGCAAGCACCGCTCGCACGACATCCAGCCGGTGGACCGCTGCCTGATCGCCGCCGAGGGCGTCAGCGAGCTGGGCGTCGAGGCGCGCAGCTGGCCCGGCGTCGAGTCGGTGGACGTGATCGCGGCGACGGGGTCCTCGGACCGCCAGGTGGTGCTGGTCCCCGAGGTGGGCGCCCAGCTGCCGATCGTCGAGCTGGACCGGCCGGTGTCGATCTCCCGGATCGACGACCACGACAACTTCCACCGGGTGCACGGCCGCACCTTCGTGCGCGAGGTGGCCGCGGGCCGGACCTGGCGGGTCTCCAACGGCGGCTTCTGGCAGATCCACCCGGAGGCGCCGGACACCCTGGTGTCGGCGGTGCTGGAGGGTCTCGACCCGCAGTGGGGCGAGAGCGCGCTCGACCTGTACTGCGGTGTCGGCCTGTTCGCCGGCGCGCTCGCCGAGCGGGTCGGTGACGACGGCGCGGTGCTCGGCATCGAGTCCGGCAAGCAGGCCGTCCTCGACGCCCGGCACAACCTGGCCGCCCTGGAGAACGTCCGGATCGAGTGCGACAAGGTGGAGACCCTGCTGCCGCGCACCGGGATCACCTCCACCGACCTGATCGTCCTGGACCCGCCGCGCGCGGGCGCGGGCCGGGAGACCATCGCGCACCTGTCCGGCCTGGAGGCCCGCCGGATCGCGTACGTGGCCTGCGACCCGGCCGCGCTCGCCCGCGACCTGGCCTACTTCCGCGAGGGCGGCTACCGGCCGGTCTCGCTGCGGGCCTTCGACCTGTTCCCGATGACCCACCACTTCGAGTGCGTGGCGATCCTGGAGCCGGCGCAGGGCGCCCGTACCGCCTGAGCCCGGGGTGTGAAGCAGTGCCCTTCGGGGCGTCCGACCGGCCCGGTCGAGTCCACGGACTCGACCGGGCCGGTCGTTTCGTGCCGTTGCGGGGCGCGGGGCGCGGGGCGCCGGGTACGCGGGTGCCGGGGGACACCGGGGGCGACTTCTGGACATTCCTGCCGACCGCGCTCCAGTGGCGTGCCCCGCACCTGGTCCGTGCGGACGCGGCATCCTGAGCCGGGACACCGGCGCCCCGCCGCGGGCGGCGGCCGGAGCCCCCGGCGCGGACGGGCCGGAGCGGCCCCCGGCCCGGGTCCGGCCGCGGGCGGGCGACGGCGTACGGCCGAGGCAGTCCGGCGGCCGGACGTGCGGTTTCCGGTGGCTCCCGCCATCCGGTCCCCCGTACCGGGTGGCGTCCGCGGACCCGAGCGGGGCGCAGCCCTGATCACCCTTCAACTCGCCTGCGGGGAAAGCGTAGGAACGGTACGCCCGGTGGCTGGTTTCCGGCCGGGCGTGAGCGGACATCTCAGGGGAGCGGGCGGCGACCCCCGTGCGCCCTTGCCGTGCTAGCACCCCAGCGCTAGCTTGAACTATGGCCAAGAAGCAGCTGAACGTCAGGGTGGATGCGACCACCGCCGAGATGGCCCGTGAGCGGGCCGAGCAGCAGGGGATCAGCATGAACCAGTACATCGAGAAGCTCGTCCAGCAGGACATGGGCGAGGCGGGGCGACTGTTCGTCGACACCGCCGCACAGTTCATGAAGGAGTACGAGACGGCCTTCCTGGCCGAATTCGGCGAGCACGGTCCCGGCGAGTCCCAGGGCGGGCGCCGTTGAACCTCGAGGTCGACCTCTCGTGGCTGCTCATGACCGCTGAGCAGTACACCCCCGGTGATCCGCAGGTCATCGACTACGGATCACTGCTGGCCGCGGTCGCCCGCCACCAGGCCGAGATCTTCGACATCGCGGTCTACCCCGAGCCGCAGGACCGCGCCGCCGCCCTGATGCACCAGCTCATCCGGGTCCCCGCGCTGGAGCGCAGCAACGAGCTGTTCGCCACCGCCGTCGCGTACTCCTACCTGGTGGCCAGCGGCTGCAGCGTCGCCACCACCGCACGCGAGGTGCGCAGCCTGGCCCGGGCCATCCGGGAGGGCAAACTCGGTGTCACCGGGGTGGCCGAACGGCTCTCCGCCTGGGTGGTCGACGAGGCCGAGGGCGAGGAGGTCGGCGGCGAGGAGGAGGACGACGACTGACCGGACGGCCACGGCAGGACGGCCACGGCAGGACCGCGGGCGGGACTGAGTAGGCTGGGGCCCCGCCCCGGACCATGAGGAACGAACCACCTTGCTGCAGGACATCGAGCCCCACCTGGCCTGCCCGCACTGCGCGCAGCACCTCGTCCTGCACGGCCGCACCCTGCGCTGCGAAGCCGGGCACAGCTTCGACCAGGCCAGGCAGGGATACGTCAGCCTGCTGCCGGGCGACGCGCACACCGGGACCGGCGACACCGCCGAGATGGTCGCCGCCCGCGCCGACTTCCTGGCGGCGGGCCACTACCGACCGGTCGCCGACGCGCTCGCCGAGGCCGCCCGCGGCGCCGGCCCCGGCCTGGTCGCCGACCTGGGCGCCGGCACCGGCCACTACCTGGCGCACGTCCTCGACCGCCTCGGCGGCGAACGGCCGGGCGCCGCCCTCGACATCTCCAAGTACGCGCTGCGCCGCGCCGCCAAGGCGCACCCGCGGATCGGCGCGGTGGTCTGCGACGCCTGGCGCCCGCTGCCGCTGCTGGACGGCTGCGCCGAGCTGGTGCTCAACGTGTTCGCCCCGCGCAACGGTCCCGAGCTGCGCCGGGTGCTGCGTCCGGGCGGACGCCTGCTGGTGGTCTCGCCGACCTCCCGGCACCTGCGCGAACTGGTCGGCGGCCTCGGCCTGCTCTCGGTCGACGAGGACAAGGAGCGCCGGATCGACGAGAAGCTCGGACCCTGGTTCGACCGCTCGGACCGGGTGGAGGTCGACTTCCGCCTGCGGCTGTCGCACCAGGACGCGGCGGCGGTGGTCGGGATGGGCCCCAGCGCCTGGCACACCGACCCGGCCAGGCTGGCGGCCGCGCTCGCCGCGCTGCCGGAGCCGGTCGAGGTGACCGGCTCGGTGCTGGTGTCGACCTACCGCTGACCCGCGACCCACTGCCGACCCGCCACCCACCGCTGCCCACGACGACTTACCGCCCACCCCGCCACCCACCGCTGACTCATTGGGGTGAATGGCCGCCGGAGGCACGTTTCTGCTGATCAGGCGCGGGCTAGGGTCCTCTGGGTGACCAGCGAAGCCGTCCAGTGTGCGCCCCGTTCCACTCTCCGTCCGACGGTCGAGGAACTCCGGCTCACCTCCTTCAAGTCCTACCGCAGGGCCATACTCCCGCTCTCGCCGCTGACCGTCCTGCACGGACCCTCGGGCGTCGGGAAGTCCAACGCGCTGGACGCCCTCGCGGTGCTCTCCCGGCTCGCCCTCGGCGAGGAGATCAGGCCCTCGCTGGACGGCACCGGCGCGCTCAGCGGCCCGCTCGCCGCCCCCGTCCGGGGCGGGCTGCTCGGCTGCGTCCCGCACGGCCGGAACGCGATCATCCTCGGCTGTACCGTCCGCTCGTACGCCGGACCGATCCGGCTGGAGGTGGTGGTCCGCACCGACGGCCAGGTCCGGATCGCCCGGGAGTGGCTGACGCTCGGCGGCGAGACCCTGGTCGAGACCGGCGAGCAGGACGTGCCGCACGGCCGGGTCAACGTCACCTGGCACAACGACACCCGCCAGGGTGACATCCGGGCCCCCTTCCCGAGCGGCAGCCTGATCACCGCGCAGATCCCGCTGCGGGTCGCCGGTTCCTCGCCCGGCGAGCAGAAGGTGGTGACCGCCGCCGAGCACCTGCTGACCGCCCTGCGGGAGGTCTTCCCGCTGCACCCCGTCCCCGCCGCGATGCGCGGCTGGACCCGGCCCGACCCCCAGGCCCGGCTGATCGGCACCGCCGCCAACATCTCCGCCGTACTGGCCCGGCTCAAGGCCGAGTGCACGCGTCGCTACGGGCGGCTGCTCAAGGCCGTCCAGGCGGCGGCGCCGCACCCCCTGCTCGGCCTCGACATCGCCTTCCGCGGGAGCGAGGCGCAGGAGCGGCTGCTCGCGGTCTTCGACGAGGGCGTGCTCGGCCGGACCGGCGCCGACCAGGCCTCGGACGGCATGCTGCGGCTGCTCGCGTTCGCGGCCGTGCTGCTCACCGGGGCGGGCGTGATCGACGTCGACCCGGCGGCCGAGATCCCGCCGGCACACCGTCAGCTGACCCTGCTCGCCGAGGACCTGGGCGCCGGCCTCGGCACCGAACAGACGGCCTCGCTGCTGCGGCTGGCCAGCGAGGTGTGCGCCAAGGAGGACATCCGCGTGCTGGGTGCGCTGCAGGAGCCGGCCGCCGCCCGCGAGGTGGCCGGGGTGGAGCTGGTCGAGTGCCGCCGGGACCCGGCGACCGGGCACAGCGTGCTGCAGCGGCCGGAGGCCCTGCGGGTGCCGCCGCAGGGGAGCGCGGACGCGCGGCAGCCCTGACGCTGCGGGTCTGGCGCACCTGGCGGGTCTGGTGCACCTGGCGGGCGTGGTGCGTGCGGCTGGCGGGGCGGGCGTGGTGCGCGTGGCTGGTGGGGATGCTTGGCTCGTGGGGATGCTTGGCTCGTGGGGACGCGGGCTGCGTGGGATGGGGTAGACCTGATGGGTGACCGAACGACAGACCCCGGGCCCGGCCGGGTCCCCCCGTGACTCAGCCGCCGACCCCGCTGACCCTGTTCCCGCAGGTGGCGGCGGGGCGCCCTCGCTGGTGGAACTGCAGGAGCGGCTGGCCGCGTTCGCGGCGGCGCGGGCCTGGCAGCCGTTCCACACCCCGAAGAACCTGGCTGCCGCGCTGAGCGTGGAGGCCGGGGAGTTGCTGGAGATCTTCCAGTGGCTGACACCCGAGCAGGCGGCCACGGTGATGACGGATCCCGCCGAAGCCCACCGGGTACGGGACGAAGTGGCCGACGTCCTGGCCTACCTGCTCCAGTTCTGTACATCGGTGGGCGTCGATCCGCTGGCCGCGTTGGCGGCGAAGATCGACCGGAACGAGCTGCGCTTCCCGGTTCCTGGGGCCCGGGCCGACCGGGCCGACCGGGCCGACGGGACCGATCGGACGGGCGGGGCGGATGGGGCCGACGGGCGGGGTGCCACGGACGGCTGACCCTCCATGAGGCTGCTCCGGTACACCCGTGTGGGGGACCTGAGTTATCCACAGGCCCGAGTTGTCCACAGGAATCCGGTGGGGGGCTGACGGAGTCCGGCCCGGCCAGCAGTCTTGCGTCGTGATCCGCCGCCCCCGACGGCGGCGGTCCGACGTGAGCGAAGGGAGCGGCGGGTATGGACGCGCTGCGACTCATCAAGACCGCCCGGCACGCCCTGGCCGAGGCGAGGACGGTCCCGGACGCCCTGTTGGAGGCCTGGCAGGCCGGTCTGCTGACCGAGGCCGTCGGCGCACGGATCGCCGGGCGGGAGGCCGGCGAGCTGGCCGCGCTCGGGCAGCTGCTGTGCGACGCCGGCAGCCATACGGCGGGCTGCCTGGAGCAGCCGCCCGACGCCGAGGCGGAGTGGTCCGCGCAGGTCGAGGGCGAGTGGTGCGGGCCGGACGAGTGGTCCGCGGAGTGGTCGGGGAACGGCCGGGTCGAGCGGATGAGCGAGCTCGGCGAGCTGGAGCCCGTCCTGCTCGCACTCGGCAGCCTGCTGAACGAGGTCGCCGAGACGCTGGTGGTGCTCGCCTGCGGTGCGGAGGCCGAGAGTGTCTACTGGCGCTGCATCGACGGCGTGGACGCCGGGGCCGAGTGCAAGGACCTGGTCGCCGAGCTGCTCCGGACGGTCCGCCGGGAGTCCGGGGCGCCGCCGGGGGAGCAGGAGGGGTCGGAGGGGCCGGAGGACGTCGATGAGCCGCAGGCCGGGCACCTTGCGGACGGCCTCGTGGACGGCCTTGCCGACGGACTGATGGACGCTTCGGCGGCCGACTCGGCGGACCACCCGACGGACGGCTGGGTGGACGGCTGGGTGGACGACGGGCGCCTGCCGGACGAGCTGGACCTGACTGACGTCCTGGACGGGGCACATGCGGCGGCCCTGCCGCCACTGCCTCCTACGTCCCGGGTGACGGGTACGCCCGGCACCGGGGCCAGGGAGCCGGTGGTGGCGGCGGCCGGGCAGCCGGCCGGGCAACCGCTGCCGATACTGGTCGTCCCGCTCGGGCCGCCCGGCGCCGGTGACTACCGACCGGGGGCGGTGGCCTCGGACGAACCCGCGGCGGCCGGGACACCGGAGACCGAACCCTCGGGAGCGGTGGCCTCGTCGGCAGCCCTGGCTCCGGCCGACTGCAGGTCGGCGTTGAGCCCGGCCAGGTCGGTGCTGATGGAGGCGAGCAACTCCTGCATCTGCTCCAACAGGCTCGTGGGCGCCGTCGGAACGGCGGGGGCGGCAGGCCCCTGCGGCGCGGCGGGCGTCTCGGACCAGGGCTCGGACATGAGGGGGCCCCTCCAGCTCGGTAGTGCGGTGTGATGCGACGGATGTCGGTGCCGCCGGTCCAACGAGCCCCGGCGGCGGCCGGTCACCGCAGACCACCCGATGAGGTCCAACCCCCGTCCGGCGTCAGCCCCAGGGGTGAGCCGGGTTTGCGGTCCGCCGCCCCGCTCGGCTAGCGCGCCGGCCGTCCGGTGCACCACGTCGCGCCCACTACGCCGCACCCACCACGCCGTACCCACCACGCCGTGCCCACCACGTCGTATCCACCGAGGGCTGTGACAGCGCCTGTGGCCGTGGCTGTGGCCGTGACGACGGCAGCGGGCCTGCTCTCCCGCTGTCGTCCGACAGCAGGAGAGCAGGCCCGGGGTGGCACAGGAGACAGGAGAGGAGATCAGTTGTGCGCGTGAAGCTCCGCGTTGAGACCGCCCCAGGAGCCGGAGCGGGCGATGACCTCGACCGCGCCGCTCTGCGAGTTCCGGCGGAACAGCAGGTTGTCCTGGCCGGACAGCTCCACCGCCTTGGCGATCTTGCCGTCAGGGGTGGTCACCCGGGTGCCGGCGGTGACGTACAGACCGGCCTCGACCACGCAGTCGCTGCCGAGCGAGATACCGATGCCGGCGTTGGCACCGAGCAGGCAGCGCTCGCCGACCGAGACGACCTGCTTGCCGCCGCCGGAGAGGGTGCCCATGATCGAGGCGCCGCCGCCGATGTCGCTGTGGTCACCGACCACCACGCCCGCGCTGATCCGGCCCTCGACCATCGAGGTGCCGAGGGTGCCCGCGTTGAAGTTCACGAAGCCCTCGTGCATCACGGTGGTGCCCTCGGCCAGGTGGGCACCGAGCCGGACCCGGTCCGCGTGCGCGATCCGCACGCCAGCCGGCGCGACGTAGTCCGTCATCCGCGGGAACTTGTCGATGCCGTACACGGCGAGCTGGCCGCCCTGCGAGCGGACGGCGAGCCGGGCCTGCTCGACCCGGTCCACCGGCACCGGACCGATGCTGGTCCAGGCGACGTTGGCCAGCAGACCGAAGATGCCGTCCAGGTTCTGGCCGTGCGGCTTGACCAGACGGTGGCTGAGCAGGTGGAGCCGGAGGTAGGCGTCGTGCGCGTCGAGCGGCTTGTCGTCCAGCGAGGAGATCACGGTGCGCACCGCGACGATCTCGACGCCGCGGCGGGCGTCGCCGCGCAGCGCCTCGGAGGCACCCGGGCCGATCGCGGCCTCGGCCTCCTCGGCGGTCAGCCGTACGGTGCCGGCCTGGCCGGGCTCGTCGGCCAGCTCCGGCGCGGGGTACCAGGTGTCGAGGATGGTGCCGTCCGCGGTGACGGTGGCCAGACCGGCGGCGACGGCACCGCGTGCGAGGGAGGAGGTTTCAGCAGTCACACGGTGCACGTTAACCAATCCCGGTCACGGTTGCCGAAAGCGCCCATCGTGCGGACGCCGTGCCGGGCCCCGCCCGAGCATCGCCGGAGCACCCTGCCGGGCCGCGGGCAGCACTCCCGGCGGCGCCCGAGCACCGGCGCACCGGCCAAAACCCGGT
This sequence comes from Kitasatospora sp. NPDC048540, assembly GCF_040651175.1. NCBI lineage: Bacteria > Bacillati > Actinomycetota > Actinomycetes > Kitasatosporales > Streptomycetaceae > Kitasatospora > Kitasatospora sp. NPDC048540. The sequence continues at coordinate 27,685 of NZ_JBEZIR010000063.1, read as the reverse complement.
GACCGGCGAGGCGCCGCTCCGCGATACTCGGACAGGTGTTCATCTCGATCTCCACCACAGGCACGGCCGAACGGCCCGCCACTGACCTGGGATTTCTGCTCCACAAGCACCCCGACAAGGTGCAGCGGTTCTCGACGTCCCACGGCGTGGCCCATGTCCTCTACCCCGAGGCGACCGAGGCGGCGTGCACGGCAGTGCTGCTCCTCGAGGTCGACCCCGTCGCGTTGGTCCGCCAGGGCCGGGGCAAGGGTCGCGGCGGTTCGCCCGACTTCGCCCTGGCCCAGTACGTCAACGACCGGCCCTACGCGGCGTCCTCGCTGCTCGCGGTGGCGCTGCGGACGGTCTTCCGGTCCGCGATGAAGGGCGTCTGCGAGCTGCGTCCCGGTCTCGCCGGGCATCCGCTGCCGCTGCGGATCTCGCTTCCCGCGGTGCCCGCCAACGGTGCCGGTGACGGTGGTGGCGCGGACCTGGTGACCAGGCTGTTCGAACCGCTCGGCTGGCAGGTCGATGCGGCTCAGCTCCCGCTGGACGAGACCTTCCCCGAGTGGGGCGCCTCCCGCTACGTCCGACTCACCCTGACCGGCACGGTCCGGCTGTCCGACGCGCTCCAGCAGCTGTACGTGCTGCTGCCGGTGCTCGACGGGGCCAAGCACTACTGGGTGGCGCCCGACGAGGTCGACAAGCTGCTCGCCGCGGGCGAGGGCTGGCTGGGTACCCACCCCGAGCTGGCCCTGATCACCCGTCGGTACCTGGCCCGCCGCTGGTCGCTCACCCGGCTGGCGCTGGAACGCCTGGCGCTGGCCCGGCTGGCCGAGGCCGACGACCGAGAGGCGGAGGAGGTGGACAACGCGGTCGATGACCTTCCCGAGGACCAGGAGACCGCCGGCACCATCCAGACGCCGCTCACCGAGACGTCGTCCGCCAAGACGCCGCTCACCGAGGCGTCGTCCGCCGAGGCCACGTCCGTCGAGATGCCGCCCGCCGGGGCCAAGGCCGTCCCGCTCGCGGTCCAGCGCCGCGAGGCGATCGTCGCCGCGCTGCACGAGACCGGGGCCGCCCGGGTGCTCGACCTGGGCTGCGGGCAGGGCGAGCTGGTCGGCGCGCTGCTCAAGGACGTCAGGTTCACCGAGGTGCTCGGGGTGGACGTGTCCTCCCGTGCCCTGGCCGCCGCCGCGCGTAAGCTGCGCCTGGACCGGATGACCGAGCGTCAGTCGGCCCGGGTCAAGCTGGTCCAGGGCGCCCTGACCTACACCGACGCGCGCCTCAAGGGCTACGACGCGGCCGTGCTCTCCGAGGTCATCGAGCACCTCGACCTGCCCCGGCTGCCGGCCCTGGAGTACGCGGTGTTCGGCGCCGCCCGCCCGGCTTCCGTCATCGTCACCACACCCAACGTCGAGTACAACGTCCGCTGGGAGACCCTCCCGGCCGGCCACGTCCGGCACGCGGACCACCGCTTCGAGTGGACCCGCGCGGAGTTCGCCTCCTGGGCCGACGAGGTGGCCCGCAAGTACGGCTACACCGTCGGCCTCCGTCCGGTCGGCCCCTGGGACGACGAGGTCGGCGCGCCGACCCAGCTCGCGCTGTTCCGCATCGGCGGGGCAGCGGACACCACCACTTCGCAGGAAGGGAGCGCGACCCGATGACCACCGACGCAGCACAGCCCGCCGAGGCCGCGCAGCCCGGCAACGCCGAAGCCGTGCCCGAGACCGAGATCGTGACGGCACCGCCCGCAACCACGCCCGACACCGTGCCCGACACCGTGCCCGCCGACGCCGACGCCGACGCCGACGCCGACGCCGACGCCGACGCCGACGCCGACGCCGGCACCCCGGCGCACGAGCCGCGCCGCCTGCCCGTCACCGACGTCTCCCTCGTGGTGCTGATCGGGACCACCGGCGCCGGCAAGTCCAGCTTCGCCCGCAGGCACTTCCGGCCCACCGAGGTCGTCTCCTCGGACTTCTGCCGCGGCCTGGTCGCCGACGACGAGAACGACCAGTCAGCCTCCGCCGACGCCTTCGACGTCCTGCACTACATCGTCGGCAAGCGGCTCGCCGCCGGCCGGCTCACCGTCGTGGACGCCACCAACGTGCAGCAGGAGGCCCGCAAGCAGCTAGTCGCGCTCGCCCGCGAGCACGACGTCCTGCCGATCGCCATCGTGCTCGACATCCCCCCGGCCGTCTGCGCCGAGCGCAACCGGCACCGCCCCGACCGGCAGCTCCCGCCGCACGTCATCCCGCGCCAGCAGCGCGAGCTGCGCCGTTCGCTGCGCGGCCTGGAACGCGAGGGCTTCCGCAAGGTCCACATCCTGCGCGGCGAGGCCGAGGTGGCGGCGGCGGAGATCGTGACCGAGAAGCGGTACAACGACCTCCGGCACCTCACCGGCCCGTTCGACATCGTCGGCGACATCCACGGCTGCCGCTCCGAGCTGGAGACCCTGCTCGGGCGCCTCGGCTACACCCTCACCCGGGACGACCAGGGCCGGCCGGTCGACGCCGTGCACCCCGAGGGCCGTACCGCGGTCTTCGTCGGTGACCTGGTCGACCGCGGTCCGGACACCCCCGGCGTCCTGCGCCTGGTGATGGGCATGGTCCGGGCCGGCCACGCGATCTGCGTGCCCGGGAACCACGAGAACAAGCTCGGCCGGCACATGGCCGGCCGCAAGGTCACCGTCTCGCACGGCCTCCAGGAGTCGCTGGACCAGCTGGCCGCCGAGCCGGAGGAGTTCCGCGCCGAGGTCCGCGCCTTCATGCGCGACCTGGTCAGCCACTACCTCCTGGACGGCGGCGGCCTGGTGGTCTGCCACGCCGGCCTGCCCGAGAAGTACCACGGCCGTAACTCCGGCCGGGTGCGCTCGCACGCCCTCTACGGCGACACCACCGGCGAGACCGACGAGTACGGCCTGCCGGTGCGCTACCCGTGGGCCGAGGAGTACCGCGGCAAGGCGCTGGTGGTCTACGGCCACACGCCGGTGCCCGTCGCGAGCTTCGTCAACAACACCATCTGCCTGGACACCGGCTGCGTCTTCGGCGGCAGCCTCACCGCCCTGCGCTACCCCGAGCGCGAGCTGGTCGGCGTGCCCGCCGAGCAGGAGTGGTACGCCCCGGTCCGTCCGATGCACACGGACGCCCCCGGTTCCCGGGAGGGCCGCCCGCTGGACCTCGGCGACGTGGCCGGCCGCCGGATCGTGGAGACCGCCCACCACGGGCGGGTGTCGATCCGGGAGGAGAACGCGGCGGCGGCGCTGGAGGTGATGAGCCGGTTCGCGCTCGACCCCAGGCTGCTCAGCTACCTGCCGCCGACCATGGCGCCCTGCGCGACCTCGCGCCGCGAGGGTTACCTGGAGCACCCCGAGGAGGCGTTCCTCGCCTACGCGCACGACGGGGTGCGGCAGGTGGTGTGCGAGGAGAAGCACATGGGTTCGCGTGCCGTGGTGCTGGTGGCCCGGGACGACGCCGCGCTGGAGAAGCGGTTCGACCTGGCCGGCCCCGGTGCGATCTGGACCAGGACGGGCCGGGCGTTCCTCGGCGACGAGGAGCTGACCGCGGCCGTCCTCGACCGGGTCCGCGCCGCCGCCGAGCGGGCCGGGCTGTTCGACGAGCTGGAGACCGGCTGGCTGCTGCTCGACGCCGAACTGATGCCCTGGTCGCTCAAGGCCGCCGAGCTGCTGCGTCGCCAGTACGCGGCGGTCGGTGCGGCGGCCGGCGCCGCACTGCCGCAGGTGCTCGCGGCGCTTGAGCTGGCCGCCGGCCGCGGCCTGGAGGTCGCCGAACTGACGGCCCAGCAGCGGCAGCGCGCGGCGGACGCGGAGGCGTTCACCGCCGCCTACCGCCGCTACTGCTGGCCGACCGAGGGGCTCTCCGGCATCCGCCTGGCGCCGTTCCAGGTGCTGGCCGCCGAGGGTGCCAACCTCGCCGTGCGCCCGCACGACGAGCACCTCGGCTGGATCGACCGGCTCGTCGACGCGGACGACCCGGCCGCGCCGATCCTCCGGCGCACCGGCCGCCTGGTGGTGGACACCGCGGACGAGGCCTCGGTCGCGGCCGGTGTGGCCTGGTGGGAGGAGCTCACCGCGGCGGGCGGCGAGGGCATGGTGGTCAAGCCGCTGGCCTCGCTGGTCCGCGGTGGTGCGGACGGCCGACTGGTCCAGCCGGGAGTCAAGGTCCGCGGCCGTGAGTACCTGCGGATCATCTACGGCCCGGACTACACCCAGTACCTGGACCAGCTGCGCCAGCGCTTCCTCGGCCACAAGCGCTCGCTCGCGCTGCGCGAGTACGCCCTCGGCCTGGAGGCACTGGACCGGCTGGCGGCCGGGGAACCGCTGTGGCGGGTGCACGAGCCGGTGTTCGCGGTGCTGGCCCTCGAGTCGGAGCCGGTGGACCCGAGGCTGTAGCCGGGGCCGGGTCGCTCTCCCGTAACGGGCGCCGACCCGACCCCGCTCCCTCCGCAGCCCCGCTACCACCCGGCACCGCCACCCGGCACCGCCACCGCCACCCGGCACCGCCACCGCCACCCGGCACCGCCACCGCCACCCGGCACCGCCACCGCCACCCGGCACCGCCGTCGAGCCCCGCCAACCGTCACCGCTCGGCGGCCGCGGCGCCGTCCGGCACCGCCGTCGAGCCCCGCCAACCGTCACCGCTCGGCGGCCGCGGCGCCGTCCGGCCCCACGGCGAACAGCCGGGGCGCCCCGGGAGTTTCCGGGATGTCCCGCGCGCCGTGGGGCCGCCGCCATCCCCGGGATGCATATAAATTCTGCCAGTCGTATACACTTCCCGTCTCGGTCCGCCGAGTCGCCCCGATCCGCCAGACGACCCAGGAGCCCGGCATGGCCTTCAACCTCCGGAACCGGCACTTGCTCAAGGAGCTGGACCTCACGCCCCAGGAGTTCCGGCACCTGGTGGATCTGGCGGCCCAGCTCAAGGCCGCCAAGTACGCGGGCACCGAGCAGCCCCGGCTGCGCGGGAAGAACATCGCGTTGATCTTCGAGAAGACCTCCACCCGGACCCGGTGCGCCTTCGAGGTCGCCGCCCACGACCAGGGCGCGTCCACCACCTACCTCGACCCGGCCGGCTCGCAGCTCGGCCACAAGGAGTCGATCAAGGACTCGGCCCGGGTGCTCGGCCGGATGTTCGACGGCATCGAGTACCGCGGCTACGGCCAGGAGATCGTCGAGGAGCTGGCCGCGCACGCGGGCGTGCCGGTGTGGAACGGCCTCACCGACGAGTGGCACCCCACCCAGATGCTCGCCGACGTCCTCACCATCAGGGAGCACTCCACCAAGCCGCTCGCCGATGTGACGCTGGTCTACCTCGGCGACGCCCGCTTCAACACCGGCAACTCCCTGCTGGTCACCGGCGCCCTGCTCGGCATGGACATCCGGATCGTCGCCCCGCAGCAGCTCTGGCCGTCCGAGGAGGTCCGCAAGGCCGCCGAGGAGCTGGCCGGGCGGACCGGTGCCCGGATCACCCTCACCGAGGACGTCGCGGCCGGGGTGGCGGGCGCGGACTTCCTCTACACCGACGTCTGGGTGTCGATGGGGGAGCCGAAGGAGGTCTGGGCCGACCGGGTCGCGATGCTGAAGCCGTACCAGGTCTCGATGGACACCGTCCGGGCGACCGGCAACCCGGCGGTGCGGTTCCTGCACTGCCTGCCCGCGTACCACGACCTCGGTACCGAGGTCGGCCGGCAGCTGTACGAGGCGACCGGGATGACCGAGCTGGAGGTCACCGACGAGCTCTTCGAGTCGCACCACTCGGTCGTCTTCGACCAGGCCGAGAACCGCCTCCACACCATCAAGGCCGTCCTGGTCGCGACCCTGGGCTGACCGCGGCCGGCGGCCCCGGCGCTCAGAAGTCGACGTTCACGCAGGCCACCCGCTCCGCCGCGGGGTGCGTCCCGGCCGGGTCTCCCGCGTGCAGCACCAGGGAGTGGGCCGCGTCCGCCCGGAAGGCCCAGGGCACGGCCGTCACGGCGCGGCCGGACCCGGCGGCGTCGGTGCGGACGGTGGCGCGGGCCTCGTTGCGGTCGTTGGCGTAGGCGGGGTCGGTGGACGGCTGCACCGGGTCGGTCCGGTCCTGGTAGTGCGGCCCCGAGGCGGCGGGGTCGGCGCCGCACCGCCCGGTGTGGACGTGGGCCGGGAAGAGGTGTCCGGGGGCGACCCCGGCCAGCTCGACCGTGACCACCGTCCGCCCCGCGCCGCGCTCGACGGTGACCCGCGCGTGTGCGCCGTACGGCACGAGGTCCCGGGCGTAGCTGATCGCCACCGGCGGGACGAACGCCGAGGCCGGGTCGAAGTCCGCGTCCACCACCGTGGGCAGCGCCGCGACCGGCCGCGGGAAGGCCGGCAGTCCGGCGGCGGCCGGTGGCAGCGGTGCCGCGGGCAGCAGGGCGAGCGGTGCCAGGGCGGTGGCCAGGGTGGCGAGCGGGACGGTCATCGGGCTGGACCTTTCGGACGGCGGGCCGGGCACCGCCCACCGTGGCGCCTGGACTCCTCGCGCCGCACGCCGCCGTGCCGACACCCGTCCAAGCTCACCCGTACGAGAGCCGGCCCACCCGCATGAGACCGTAGGCGCGCCGCCGCGCCCGGCCCGCCCCGCCCGGTCAGCCCTTCGGCCCGCCCGCCGGTGCGATGCCCCGGATCTCGCAGCGCGGACCGCTCGCCCGCATCAGCCGCAGGTCGGCGGTGACGAGGGGCGCCCCGAGCTGTTCGGCGACGGCCACGTAGGCGGCGTCGTCCGGCGTCAGGTTGTCCTTGAGCTCCCAGATCCGGCCGAGCAGCGCGGTGACCTCGACCCTGCGGATGGCGATCCGGGGGAGTTCCGCGGCCAGCTCGGCGACCCGGCCGGCGTCGACCTGCCGGGCGAGGTAGAGCCCGCGCAGGGACTGCATCACCTCGATCAGGACGTGTTCGGGCGCCGCCCAGTCGGCATCGGCGGCCAGCGCGGCCCGGGCGGCATCGCCCCGTTCGCCCTCGTCCGCCAGGGCCAGGACCAGTGCTGATGCGTCGACAACTATCACCGGGCCGGCCCCCTGCCTGAAGGATCTTCGAACGCCGTCCACGGTAGCGCGGCCACCGCGCCGTCCGCCGCCTCGGCTGCGGTTGCGGCGGGCGGTCGGCAGGTGAAGTTTGGAGAGGATGCCCGGGCATGCCTGCCTTCGTCCCGTCGACGGGCATGCACTATGGTTTATCTCGACGTCGAGATAACTCCACGCTATGATTTATCTTGACATCAAGATACTTGCCGAGAGGCGCACGCCTTCCATCGTGGCGAGGCGGAGCCTAAGTAAGGCTTACCTTACCACTGGGTGGACCTAGAAGGAGTCAGTCGTGTCCGCGAACAGCTTCGACGCCCGCAGCTCGCTGCAGGTGGGCGACGAGTCGTACGAGATCTTCAAGCTCTCCGCCGTCGAGGGTTCCGAGCGGCTGCCCTACAGCCTCAAGGTCCTGCTGGAGAACCTGCTCCGCACCGAGGACGGCGCGAACATCACCGCCGACCACATCCGCGCCCTCGGCGGCTGGGACCCGACGGCCGAGCCGTCCGAGGAGATCCAGTTCACCCCGGCCCGCGTGATCATGCAGGACTTCACCGGTGTCCCGTGCGTCGTCGACCTCGCCACCATGCGCGAGGCCGTCAAGGACCTCGGCGGCGACCCGGCGAAGATCAACCCGCTGGCCCCGGCCGAGCTGGTCATCGACCACTCCGTCATCGCCGACAAGTTCGGCACCCCGGACGCCTTCGTCCAGAACGTCGAGATCGAGTACGGCCGCAACAAGGAGCGCTACCAGTTCCTGCGCTGGGGCCAGACCGCGTTCGACGAGTTCAAGGTCGTCCCGCCCGGCACCGGCATCGTCCACCAGGTCAACATCGAGCACCTGGCCCGCACCGTCATGGTCCGCGGCGGCCAGGCGTACCCCGACACCTGCGTCGGCACCGACTCGCACACCACCATGGTCAACGGCCTGGGCGTGTTGGGCTGGGGCGTCGGCGGCATCGAGGCCGAGGCCGCGATGCTCGGCCAGCCGGTCTCCATGCTGATCCCGCGCGTGGTCGGCTTCAAGCTGAACGGCCAGCTCCCGGCCGGCACCACCGCCACCGACCTGGTGCTCACCATCACCGAGATGCTGCGCAAGCACGGTGTGGTCGGCAAGTTCGTCGAGTTCTACGGCGAGGGCGTCACCTCGATCCCGCTGGCGAACCGCGCCACCATCGGCAACATGTCGCCGGAGTTCGGCTCGACCTGTGCGATCTTCCCGATCGACGCCGAGACCATCAGCTACCTGAAGCTCACCGGCCGCGACGAGCAGCAGCTCGCCCTGGTCGAGGCGTACGCCAAGGAGCAGGGCCTGTGGCACGACCCGTCGGTCGAGCCGGTCTTCTCCGAGTACCTCGAGCTGGACGTCTCCACCGTCGTCCCGTCGATCTCCGGCCCGAAGCGCCCGCAGGACCGCGTGATCCTCTCCGAGGCCGCGCAGAAGTTCGCCGAGGCGCTGCCGACGTACTCCTCCGAGGCGTCGAAGCCGACCACCGTCACCGCCCCTGACGGCACCTCGTACGCGATCGACAACGGCGCGGTCGTGATCGCCTCGATCACCTCCTGCACCAACACCTCCAACCCCTCCGTCATGCTGGGCGCCGCCCTGCTGGCGAAGAAGGCCGTGGAGAAGGGCCTCACGGTCAAGCCGTGGGTCAAGACCACCCTGGCCCCCGGGTCCAAGGTCGTCATGGACTACTACGAGAAGGCCGGCCTGCTCCCGTACATGGAGAAGCTGGGCTTCAACCTGGTCGGCTACGGCTGCGTCACCTGCATCGGCAACTCGGGCCCGCTGCCCGAGGAGGTCTCGGCCGCCGTCAACGAGTCCGACCTCGCGGTCGTCTCGGTGCTCTCCGGCAACCGCAACTTCGAGGGCCGGATCAACCCGGACGTCAAGATGAACTACCTGGCGTCCCCGCCGCTGGTGGTCGCCTACGCGCTGGCCGGCAACATGAACATCGACATCACCCGGGACGCGCTGGGCCAGGACGCCGACGGCAACGACGTCTTCCTCGCCGACATCTGGCCCACCGAGAAGGAGGTCGCCGACACCGTCGCCGGCTCCATCGACGAGGCCATGTTCGACAAGGGCTACCAGGACGTCTTCGCCGGTGACCACCGCTGGCAGTCGCTCCCGATCCCGACCGGCAACACCTTCGAGTGGGACGCCGAGTCCACCTACGTCCGCAAGCCCCCGTACTTCGAGGGCATGGCGCCCACCCCGAGCCCGGTCAGCGACATCGCCGGCGCCCGTGTGCTCGCCAAGCTGGGCGACTCGGTCACCACCGACCACATCTCCCCGGCCGGCAACATCAAGCCGGGCACCCCGGCGGCGCAGTACCTCACCGAGCACGGTGTGGAGAAGCGTGACTTCAACTCCTACGGCTCGCGCCGTGGCAACCACGAGGTCATGATCCGCGGCACCTTCGCCAACATCCGCCTGCGCAACCAGATCGCGCCGGGCACCGAGGGCGGCTACACCCGCGACTTCACCCAGGCCGACGCGCCGGTGTCGTTCATCTACGACGCCTCGCAGAACTACCAGGCCGCCGGCGTCCCGCTGGTCGTCCTGGCCGGCAAGGAGTACGGCTCCGGCTCGTCCCGCGACTGGGCGGCCAAGGGCACCGCGCTGCTCGGCGTCAAGGCCGTCATCGCCGAGTCCTACGAGCGCATCCACCGCTCCAACCTGATCGGCATGGGCGTGCTGCCGCTGCAGTTCCCGGCCGGCCAGAACGCCGAGACCCTGGGCCTGACCGGCGAGGAGACCTTCTCCTTCACCGGTGTCACCGAGCTGAACGAGGGCCGCACCCCCAAGACCGTCAAGGTCACGGCGGGCGACGTCACCTTCGACGCGGTCGTGCGCATCGACACCCCCGGCGAGGCGGACTACTACCGCAACGGCGGCATCCTGCAGTACGTGCTGCGCAGCCTGATCAACGGCTGACCCGTACCCCGTACGGCGACCGGGCCGCACCCCTTCCACGGGGTGCGGCCCGGTCCGCGTTCCGGCACACCCCTTGTGCGGGGTGCCGCTCGTGGACTAAACCTCTTTGTCAGCTTGGTCCAGACCATTTGACGCTGATTCAGAGAAAGCCACGGGTCTTCTCACATGCGCATGTTCAGTCGTACCGCAGCCGCCCTCGCCGCCGCCACGGTGGCCGCCGCCGTCGCCTCCCCCGCCGCCGCCCAGGCCCAGGACCGCGTCCCGCACCTGCAGGGGCAGCGGGTGGGCTACTTCACCCAGTGGGGCATCTACAGCGGCTTCTCCGCCAGGAAGGTGCAGGACTCCGGCCAGGCCGGCCGGCTCACCGTCCTCAACTACGCCTTCGGCAACGTGTCCGCCGACGGTACCTGCTTCGAGGCCAACGCCGCCGGCGTCGGCGACGCCTGGGCCGACTACCAGCGCCCGGTCGGCGCCGAGGAGTCGGTGGACGGCCGGGCCGACACCGCCGAGCAGCCGCTGAAGGGCAACTTCAACCAGCTGCGCAAGCTCAAGGCCGCCAACCCGCAGCTCAAGGCGGTGGTCTCGCTCGGCGGCTGGTCCTGGTCGAAGTACTTCTCCGACGCGGCCCTCACCGACGCCTCCCGCAAGAAGTTCGTCGCCTCCTGCCTCGACCTCTACCTCAAGGGGAACCTGCCGCAGCTCGGTTCCGCCGAGGGCGGCGCCGGCGCGGGCGCCGGGGTCTTCGACGGCATCGACATCGACTGGGAGTACCCGGGCGGCGGCGGTGACCCGGGCAACGTGGTGCGCCCCGAGGACGGTCACAACTACACCCTGCTGATGCAGGAGTTCCGCCGTCAGCTGGACGCGCTCGGCGCGAAGTCCCGGACGCACTACCTGCTCACCGCCGCGGTGCCCGCCAACGAGGCGCGGGCCGACCAGCTGGAGGTCCGCCAGGTCGCCAGGTCGGTCGACTGGCTGAACCTGATGACCTACGACCTGCACGGCACCTGGGAGGCGCAGGGGCCGACCGACCACAACGCCAACCTCTACTCCGACCGCGCCGACCCGGCCACCGACAACCGGGGCTACAGCGCGGACCGGGTGGTCCGGCACTACCTGGAGAAGGGGCTGCCGGCCCGCCAGGCCGTCCTCGGGGTGCCCTTCTACGGCTACGGCTGGACGGGCGTGCCGGCCGGTCCGAAGGCCGGGCTGTACCAGAGCGCCACCGGTCCGGCGCGTGGCGGGAACCTGCCGTACAACCAGATCAAGGACCTGCCGGGCACGGTGCACTACGACCGGCTGCACGGCGCGACCTGGAAGTACGACGGCACCGAGTTCTGGTCGTACGACACCCCCGAACTGCTGGCCCGCAAGGCCCAGTACGCCCGCTGGAACGGGCTTGGGGGCGTGATGATGTGGGCATTGGACAACGATGACGCCCAGGGCGCGCTGGTCAGGGCCCTGGACCGGGGGCTCGGCGGCAGCGGGCGCTGAGCCGGCGCGCCGGCACGCCGGCGGCCGGGACGCGCGGCTTCGCACATCACAGTTCTGGTTCGGTGATGCGCGAAGCTGCGCGTTTCTATGTTCAAACGCGCATGATCGCGCTACATTCTCGGTCATCGACGGGGCGCGAGCGCAATATGCAGGCTCCCTGCACATTGCACATGCTGCACCGCCGACAACGCTTTGACCGTTACCCGGCACATCGGGCGGTCGGACTATTGCCGCCAGATGAACAGTGGACTATACCTTTGCGCATCGAAGAAAACCGCCTCTGACCGGCACCTTTGCCGCTAGGCGCGCCTGACCGAACAGGAATTGACCCTCCGTCAGACCTGTCTGCTTCTTCTCTGGACACCGAGGGGTTTGGGCACTCATGGGCTCTGCAACCGAGTACAACCGTCGTGACATCTTCAAGCGGGCCGCCGGCATCGCCGTGCTCGCGGCCGGCGGCGGCTCGCTGCTCGCCGCCTGCGCCGGTGGCACCGGCGGCAGCAGTGACAAGGGCTCCAAGGGGGCGGGCGGCTTCAACCTGAGCGACGCCAAGAACCCGTTCGGGGTGAAGGAGGCCGACGGCCTCGAGGTCTTCATCTTCGACGGCGGCTACGGCAACGAGTACGCGAAGGCCTTCGAGGCCATCTACTCGAAGAGCTACCCCGGCGCCAAGATCAACCACCAGACCGACAAGGACGTCACCGGCAAGCTGCAGCCGCGCTTCAACGCCGGCTCCCCGCCGGACGTCATCGACGACTCGGGCGCCAAGCAGATCAAGCTGGACGTGCTCGCCGACTCCAACCAGCTGACCGAGCTCACCCCGCTGCTGGACGCGCCGTACATCGACGACCCGTCGAAGAAGGTCCGCGACGTGCTGATGCCGGGCACCATCGACTCCGGCACCATCAAGGGCAAGGTCTACAACCTGTCCTACGTCTACACCGTGTTCGGCTTCTGGTACTCCAACAAGCTGTTCAAGGACCACGGCTGGACCCCGCCGAAGACCTGGGCCGAGTTCATCGAGCTCTGCGGCAAGATCAAGGCCGCCGGTATCGCCCCGGTCGCCCACCAGGGCAAGTACCCGTACTACATCAACGTCGTCATGATGGACATGATCGCCAAGCAGGGCGGCCTGGACCTCATGAAGCGGATCGACGGCCTGGACGCCGCCGCCTGGGACGACCCGGCCGTCAAGACCGCGGTCGAGGCGTTCTACCAGATCGTCTCCAAGGACTTCCTGCTCCCCGGCACCAACGGCATGACCCACACCGAGTCGCAGACCGCGTGGAACCAGTACAAGGCCGCGTTCATCCCGTCCGGCTCCTGGCTGGAGAACGAGCAGCTCGCCTCCACCCCGGCCGACTTCGACATGGCGTTCCTGCCGATGCCGTCGCTGCCGGGTGACAAGCTGCCGTTCGAGGCGATCCGGGCCGGCGCCGGCGAGCCGTTCATCGTCCCGGCCAAGGCCAAGAACGTCGCGGGCGGCCTGGAGTTCCTGCGGATGATGCTGACCAAGGAGGCCTCGGGCAAGTTCGCCCAGACCGCCAACAGCCTCACCTGTCTCAAGGACGGTGTAGGCCCGGAGGTCAAGCTGAAGCCCGGCACCGCGTCCACCGTGGTGGCCCTCAAGGCGGCCGGCGCCAACACCTTCAACTTCCAGTACCCGAACACCGCCAGCAAGTTCGACGAGGACCTGCAGAACGCCTCGGGTGAGCTGATGGCCGCGCGCATCGATCCCGCCGAGTGGATCAAGCGGGCCAAGGAGTCGGCCACCAAGAACAAGACCGCCTGACCAGCGGAGTTTTCAGAGCGCACCGGGGGCCCCGAACCGCCCCCGGTGCCTCTTGCCCGAGGACAGGAGAAGTGGCGATGCGTCACGGCAAGTACCCCTTCATCGTGGGGTTCCTCTTTCTTCCGATCGTGCTGTACGTGGGACTGGTGCTCTGGCCCTACGCGCAGACCTTCGGATACTCCCTGACCGACTGGTCGGGACAGAGCCAGGAGATGAACTTCGTCGGCCTGGACAACTACGCGAAACTCCTCGATGACGAGGTCTTCCTCGGCGCGATCTGGCACAACCTGCTGCTGCTGATCCTGCTGCCGCTGGTCACCATCCTGATCGCGCTGTTCTTCGCCTTCATGCTCAACGTCGGCGGCAAGGGCGGCACCGGCGGCATCCAGGGCGTGCGCGGGGCCTCCTTCTACAAGGTGGTCTTCTTCTTCCCGCAGGTGCTGTCGATCGCGATCCTCGCGGTGCTGTGGGGCGCGGTCTACCGCACCGACGGCGCGGGCCTGGCCAACGGCGTCCTGATCAAGCTCGGCCTGGCCGACGCGGCCCACCCGGTGCAGTGGCTGTCCGACCCGGACATGGTCATGTGGTGCGTCCTGGCGGTGCTGGTCTGGTCCGGCGTCGGCTTCTACCTGGTGCTGTTCTCGGCCGCCATGCAGGGCATCCCGAAGGACATCTACGAGGCGGCCCTGCTCGACGGCGCCAAGCGCGGCCAGACCTTCCTCAAGATCACCCTGCCGCTGCTGTGGGAGACCGTCCAGACCGCCTGGGTGTACCTCGCGATCGTCGCCATGGACGCCTTCGCCCTGGTCTCCAGCATCACGCCCGGTGCCTACTTCGGCGGCGGCCCTGACCACCACAGCGAGTTGATCTCCACCTACCTGATGCGCAGCTTCCTGCGCAACGGTGAGGCCGGCTACGCCTGCGCCATGGGCGTGGTGATCTTCTTCTTCACGCTGATCCTGTCCGTCGTCTCGCTCTGGGCCACCAAGCGTGACCGGATCGAGTACTGAGCGGGGCCATCGACATGAGCACTAGCACCGACACCAACCCGGCCGTCCCCGCCCAGCGGGCGGCGGGGCGCCCGAAGGCCGACCGGACCACCCGGTTCGGCGAGGGCGGCGGCGTCCTCAACGTCTTCTCGCACGGCTTCCTCGCCGTCTGGGCCCTGCTGATCATCTTCCCGCTGGTCTGGGTCGTCCTCGGCTCCTTCAAGACCGACGCGCAGATCAACGGCAGCGCCTGGTCCTGGCCGGCGAGCTGGGGCTTCGACGCCTTCACCCGGGCCTGGTCCAAGGGCATCGGCGGGTTCTTCCTCAACACCCTGATCGTGCTCGCCGGTTCGCTCACGCTGACCATGCTGCTCGGCGGCATGGCCGCCTACGTGCTGGCCCGCTACGAGTTCAAGGGCAACCGGGCGATCTACTACCTGTTCGTGGCCGGCTCGATGTTCCCGGTCTACCTCGCCCTGGTCCCGCTGTTCTTCATGGTCCGCAACCTGGGCGAGATCACCCCGCTGCTCGGCCTCAACAGCTACCTCGGCCTGATCCTGGTGTACGTGGCGTACTCGCTGCCCTTCACCGTGTTCTTCCTGTACTCGTTCTTCCGCACGCTGCCCACCGCCGTGCACGAGGCGGCGATGCTGGACGGCTGCTCGCACACCCGGGCGTTCTTCCAGATCATGGTGCCGATGGCCAAGCCCGGCCTGGTCAGCGTCGCCATCTTCAACGTGCTCGGCCAGTGGAACCAGTACATCCTGCCGGTCACCCTGATGCAGCCCACCACGGCCGGCGAGGCCGACCACTCGATGCTCGCCCAGGGCCTGGTCAACCTGGCCCTGCAGTCCGGGTACAAGAGCGACGCACCGGCCCTGTTCGCCGGTATGACCATCGCGATGCTCCCGGTGCTGGTGGTCTACCTGTCCTTCCAGCGGCAGGTCCAGGCGGGCCTCACCTCCGCCACCCTCAAGTAGCCCGCGCCCCACGCGCAGACGGACGGCCGCCCGGGAACCCCCGGGCGGCCGTCCGCCGTCACCACCCCGTCAGCCGCGGTCGCGGTCCTGCGCGCGCAGCGCCCGGGCCAGGTTGTCCCGGCACTCCAGCACCAGCCGGCGCAGCGCGGGCGCCGCGTGCGGGTGCGCGTCCAGCCAGGCGTCGGTGGCGTCCAGCGTCGAGCGCTCGGTCTGCAGCCGGGGGAAGAAGCCGCCGACGATCCGCATCGCGATCTCGATGCTGCGCTGCGCCCAGACCTGCTCCAGCAGCGCGAAGTAGATGTCGGTGTACCCGGCCGTCAGCTCCCGCTGACCCGGCTGGGCGAAGCCCGCGATCTGCGCCTCCACCAGCGCGTTGGGCAGTTCGTCGGAGTCCACCACCGCCGCCCAGGCGGCCGCCTTGGCCCCCGGGGTCGGCAGCGCCGCCAGGCACTTGACCGCCCGCTGCTTGCCGCTGGCGGTGTTGTCCCGCCGCAGCTCGCCCTCGATCTCCCCGGCGGTGGCCGACCCGGCCGCGGCCAGCGCGAGCCAGAACTCCCAGCGCAGCTCCTGGTCGACCGCCAGGCCGTCGATCCGGGCGGTGCCGTCCAGCAGCCCGGTGAGCAGCTGCAGGTGCTCCGCGCCCTCGGCGACCGTGGCCAGGAAGCGGGCCCAGGCCAGCTGGTGGTCACTGCCGGGCTCGGCGGCGCGCAGCTCGCGCAGCGCGCACTCGGCCAGCAGCCGGCCGCCCTCGGCCCGCCAGGCGGGGTCGGCGTAGTAGTCGAGCGCTGCCCTGGCCTGCTGGTGCAGTGACTGCAGCACCCCGATGTCGGACTCCTGCCCGGCGAAGCGCAGCACCAGGTCGAGGTAGTCGCGGGCGGGCATCAGCGCGTCCCGGGTCAGGTTCCAGGCCGCGGACCAGGCCAGCGCCCGGGCCAGGGGATCGGTCATCGCGCCGAGACCGGAACGCAGGGTGGCCAGCGACACCTCGTCGAAGCGCACCTTGCAGTACGTCAGGTCCTCGTCGTTGACCAGCACCAGCGCCGGGCGCGGCCGGCCCGCCGGGACCTCCACCACGGTCCGGGCCCCGGCGACGTCGGCCTCCACCCGCCCGGTGCGCACCAGCGCGCCGGTCCCGTCCAGGTCGTACAGGCCGATCGCCACCCGGTGCGGGCGCAGGGTGTCGCCGTCCTGCAGCACCGCCAGCTCGGTGATCCGGCCCTCGGCGTCACAGGTCACCTGCGGGGTCAGCGAGTTGACGCCCGAGGTCTCCAGCCAGGAGGCCGACCAGGACTTCAGGTCGCGGCCGCTGGTCTCCTCCAGCGCGCCCAGCAGGTCGCCGAGGACGGTGTTGCCGTAGGCGTGCCGCTGGAAGTAACGGCGGGCGCCCTCGAAGAAGGCGTCCCGGCCGACGTACGCCACCAGCTGCTTGAGCACCGAGGCGCCCTTGGCGTACGTGATGCCGTCGAAGTTGAGCTTGGCGTCCTCCAGGTCCCGGATGTCCGCCGTGATCGGGTGGGTGGTCGGGTACTGGTCCTGCTGGTACGCCCAGGCCTTGCGGCGGTTGGCGAAGGTGATCCAGGCGGCCCGGTAGCGGGTGCCGGCCCCGATCAGGCCGAACGAGCCCATGAAGTCCGCGAAGGACTCCTTCAGCCACAGGTCGTCCCACCACTTCATGGTGACCAGGTCGCCGAACCACATGTGTGCCATCTCGTGCAGGATGACGTTGGCCCGGCCCTCGTACGCGGCCTCGGTGACCTTCGAGCGGAAGACGAACTCCTCCCGGAAGGTGACGCAGCCCGGGTTCTCCATCGCACCGATGTTGTACTCGGGGACGAAGCACTGGTCGTACTTGCCGAACGGGTACGGGTAGTCGAACTCCTGGTGGAAGAAGTCCAGCCCCTGCTTGGTGACGGTGAGGATCTCGTCCGCGTCGAAGTGCTCGGCCAGCGACCGGCGGCAGGTCGCCGCCAGCGGGATCTCCAGGGTGGTGCCGTCGGGCAGCTCCCGGCGGTAGTGGTCGCGCACCACGTGGTACGGGCCGGCGACCACCGCGGTCAGGTAGGTGGAGATCGGCCGGGTGGGGGCGAACCGCCAGACCCGGGCCGCGCCCTGCTCCTGCACCGACTCGTGGACCGCGTTGGCGTACACGTCCCAGGCGGCCGGCGCGGTGACCGTGAAGGAGAACGGCGCCTTCAGGTCGGGCTGCTCGAAGTTGGCGAACACCCGGCGGGCGTCGGCCGGCTCGAAGTGGGTGTACAGGTAGGTCTCGCCGTCGACCGGGTCGGTGAAGCGGTGCAGGCCCTCACCGGTCCGGCTGTAGGCGCAGTCCGCGTCCACCACCAGCACGTTGTGCGCGGCCAGGTCCGGCAGTGCGACCCGGGTGCCGTCGAAGACCTCCGCAGGATCCAGCGTCCGGCCGTTCAGGGTCACCGAGCGCATGCCCGGCGCCAGCAGGTCGGCGAAGCTGTCCGCGCCCGGGGTGGCGGCACGGAAGGTCAGCGTGGTGGTGGAACGGAAGGTCGCGGACGCGGGATCCGGTGCGGAGGCCAGGTCCAGGTGGACGCGGTAGCTCTCCACCTCGATCAGACCGGCCCGCTTCTGGGCTTCCTCGCGGCTCAGGTTCTTGCCCGGCACGGTGGTACTCCTGTCCGTATGAGCCCGGTGGGGCTGGGGTGCCGGGCGCATCCTTTCATGCTCGGCGCCACGTACCATTGCACAGCTCGGGCGGAATCAGCCGCCGATCCGCGGTGTTGAGCGCTAGGTCAGAGCGACCCCGCACCCGTTGACCGAAGGGCACCGTCCGTGACGACCGCAGACTCCCGCAAGATCGCCGACTTCTGGTTCGACCCGATCTGCCCCTGGGCCTGGATGACCTCCCGCTGGATGCTGGAGGTCGAGCAGCTGCGCCCGGTGGACACCAAGTGGCACGTGATGAGCCTCTCGGTGCTCAACGAGAACCGCGACGAGCTGCCGCAGCAGTACAAGGACCTGCTGGCCAAGGGCTGGGGCCCGGTCCGGGTCCTGATCGCCGCCGCCCAGCTCCACGGTGACAAGGTGCTCGGCCCGCTCTACACCGAGCTCGGCACCCGCTTCCACAACCAGGGCCTGCCGAACGAGCGCGCCACCATCGAGGCCGCGCTGGTCGCCGCCGGCCTGCCGGCCGAGCTGGCCGACGCCGCCGACACCGACGCCTACGACGAGGCGCTGCGCGCCTCCCACCAGGAGGGCATCTCGCTGGTGGGCGAGGACGTCGGCACCCCGGTGATCGCGGTGGACGGCCCGGACGGCGACCGGGTCGCCTTCTTCGGCCCGGTGGTCACCCCCACCCCGCGCGGCGAGGCCGCGGCCCGGCTCTGGGACGGCACCATCCTGGTCGCCTCCACCCCCGGGTTCTACGAGATCAAGCGCACCCGGACGGCGGGCCCGTCCTTCGAGTGACGACTCCGCCCGGGGGCCGGCTCTCCCGAGCAGCGCCGAGGGGCCCGGTACGCGTGGTGCGTACCGGGCCCCTCGGCCTCTGTCGTCCGCCGTTCCCGACCGTCGTCCGGCCGTGGTCGAGCCGCCGGCTCAGGCGGTGCGCGGCGCCTTGCGGACCGCGCCGACCAGCGCCAGCACGGCCGTCAGCCCGAGCGTGAACCACAGCTGCACCCGGTTGCCGCTGTCCAGCGTCATCAGGGCGAGCACCGCGACGATGCCGCCGAGCGCCAGCCAGGTCAGGTACGGGAAGGCCCACATCCGCACGGTCAGCTGCTCGGGCGCCTCACGCTCCAGCCGGCGGCGCATCCGCAGCTGGGCGACGGCGATGAAGGCCCAGACCACCAGGACGGCCGCGCCGACCATGTTGAGCAGCCAGCTGAACACGGTGGTCGGCCACCAGTAGCTGAGCAGCACCGCGAGGAAGCCGAAGGCCGAGGAGGCCAGCACCGCCGTCCGCGGCACCCCGCCGGAGACCTTGGCCAGCGCCTTGGGGCCCTGGCCGCGGCTGACCAGCGAGTAGGCCATCCGGGAGGAGCCGTAGATGTTGGCGTTCATCGCCGACAGCAGGGCGATCAGCACGACCACCCGCATCAGGTCGCCGGAGTGCGGGATGCCGATCCGGTTGAGCACCGCGACGTACGGGCCGGACCCGGTGACCGCCGGGTCGTTCCACGGCACCAGGGTGACCACCACGGCCATCGAGCCGACGTAGAACACGGCGATCCGCCACATCGCGGTGCGCACGGCGGTGGCGACGCTGCGCCGGGGGTCCTTCGACTCGGCGGCCGCGATGGTCACCGTCTCCAGGCCGCCGTACGCGAAGACCGAGGCCAGCAGACCGGTGATCAGGCCGGTGGTGCCGTGCGGGAAGAAGCCGCCCGCGCCGGTCAGGTTGGCCGTCCCCGGGGACGGCGTGCCGGGCAGCACCCCGGTGATCGCCAGGACGCCGATCACCAGGAAGGCGGCGATGGCCGCCACCTTCACGGCGGCGAACCAGAACTCGAACTCGCCGAAGTTCTTCACGGCGGACAGGTTGGCCGCGCAGAAGAAGCTCATGAAGATGGCCACCCAGACCCAGGACGCCACCCCGGGCAGCCAGTGCGCCATGATCCCGGCCGCGCCGATCGCCTCCGCGGCGACGCCGACGCACAGCAGGGTCCAGAACAGCCAGCCCACGGTGAGCCCGGCCCACCGGCCGATCTCCCGTTCGGCGTGCACCGAGAACGAGCCGCTGGCGGGGTGGGCCGCCGACATCTCGCCCAGCATCCGCATCACCAGCATGACCAGCAGGCCGGAGAGGGCGAAGGCCAGCACGATGGACGGGCCGGCGGCGGCGATGCCGGCGCCCGAGCCGACGAACAGCCCGGCGCCGATCACCCCGCCGAGCGCGATCATCGACAGGTGGCGCTGCTTGAGGCCGTGCGAGAGCCGGCCCTCGGTGGCGGGGGCGGCCGTGGTGGTGGTGGGGGAGGAGGCGACGGGAACGTCGGACCGGTCCTGGGCGGGCGGTCGGGTGGGGGTCGACATCGGGTCGGATCCAGACTGTTCGGATAGCGGAGGATTCGCCCCACTATTCGGTACAGCGACCGGACCGGCCAAGATTTGCGGCAAAACAGCCGCTATCCGGACAGTGATGTGACCGAAAGTGCATGCACAACTGCGCAGATGTGACAGATCGGGGTTGGAGTCAGGCCGAATCCGACAAGCAGGGCCCTGACGGTTTGTCGGTTGCCGACGCCCTCCCCGGCCGCCCCCGGCGCATAGGTTCACAACTGTTCACCCGTCCCACCGTGTTCGAACGGAAGTCCCCGCCCATGGCCACCGCCACCCCCGCACCCTCCGCCACCGTCCTCGCCGACCTGCTCCCGCAGGCCGCGACCCGGCTCGGCGCCCAGGCCCGCGACCTGGCCCTGGTGGCCGGCGGCGCCGCGTTGACCGGCCTGGCCGCGCAGTTCTCGGTCAACGTCCCCGGCTCCCCGGTCCCGGTCACCGGCCAGACCTTCGCCGCCCTGCTGGTCGGCACCGCCCTCGGTGCCCGCCGCGGCATCGCCTCGCTCGGCCTCTACCTGCTCGCCGGCATGGCCGGCCTGCCCTGGTTCGCCCAGGGCAGCTCCGGCTGGGCCATGCCCAGCCTCGGCTACGTCATCGGCTTCGTGCTGGCGGCCGGCCTGACCGGCGCGCTGGCCCGCCGCGGCGCCGACCGCAGCCCGCTGCGCACCGCCGCCGCGATGGTGCTGGGGAACCTCGCGATCTACGCCGTCGGCGTCCCCTACCTCGCCCTCGCCCTGCACCTGCCGCTCGCCCGCGCCGCCGAACTGGGCCTCTACCCCTACCTGGTGGGCGACGCGCTGAAGGCCGCGCTGGCCGTCGGCGCGCTGCCGCTCACCTGGAAGCTGCTCGGCCGCCGCGGCTGACGGCACCGGACCGCCGCGAGCTCTCCCGGGCCCGCTGCCGGGCCCGGGTGCACGCGCATGCCACACTCATACCCATGCGCGTGTACCTGGGCTCCGACCATGCCGGATACGAACTCAAGAACCACCTCGTGGAGTGGCTGAAGGAGGCCGGCCACGAGCCGGTCGACTGCGGCCCGCACATCTACGACGCCGAGGACGACTACCCGCCGTTCTGCCTGCGGGCCGCCGAGCGGACCGCGGCCGACCCGGAGGCGCTGGGCGTGGTGATCGGCGGCTCCGGCAACGGCGAGGCGATCGCGGCCAACAAGGTCAAGGGCGTCCGTGCGGCGCTGGCCTGGAGCGAGCAGACCGCCGCCCTCGGCCGGGAGCACAACAACGCCAACGTGATCAGCGTCGGCGGCCGGATGCACACCCTCGACGAGGCCACCAAGTTCGTCGAGATCTTCCTCAACACCCCGTACAGCGGCGAGGCCCGGCACACCCGCCGGATCGAGATGCTGAGCGAGTACGAGACCACCGGCGAGCTCCCGCCGATCCCGGCCCACCACCCCCAGGGCTGATCCCGCACCACCCCACCCCACCCCGCCCACCCTCCCGTCCTGCCGCACGGGCGTCAGAACCCGTGCGGCAGCCAGGGTGCGAGCTCCCCGGCGAACGCCCGCGAGGCCTCCGCCAGCGCCCCCTCGCGCAGTTCGGTCACCCGCCCGGCCGCCGCCAGCGCGGCGAGCGTCACCCCGCCGAGGTAGGCCGAGCCCAACGCCCGGACGTCCAGTGCCAGATCGGCGGGCCGGTCGGTCCGCGCGCAGTCCGCGCCCTTGCCGGGGCCCTCCGAGCGCAGCCGCCAACTCCCCGCGTTCCACGGGCAGAAATCGTCCGTCACCGCCAGCACCAGGTCCACCGGCAGTGCGTAGCCGCGCTGTCCGAGCGCGGCGCCGACCTCCACCAGCCGGACGAACAGCGAGTCCTCCAGCTGCGGCTCCAGCCGGCGCGGATCCGAGACCAGGTACAGCAGCGGATCGTCGACCGGCCGGTTGCGGGCCACCACCCGCTCGGTCAGGTCCAGTTCCAGCAGGTACGACCAGAGCGCCGCGTACACCTGCGGCGTCAGCGCCTCGACGTCCCGCACCCGGACCGTGCCGGCCGCGTTGTTCCCCGCCCACTCGCCCTTCACCGCGTAGCGCGCGTACCCGAGCAGCCGCCCGCCGTCCCGCTCCTCGACGAGCACGCACTGCAGCGGCGAGGCGCCGTCCCGCGCGGCGGGGGCGTCCAGCAGCGGCAGCTGCTGCCAGCCCGGGCGGCGCTCCAGCAGGCCCGGCCGGCCCGGCACCAGCCGGGCGTACAGCTCCTCGCAGGCCGCCGAGGCCACCACCGGGTCGGCCAGCCGCAGGCGCAGCGCGGGCCCCGGCAGCGCCGGTACCGAGACCTTGGCGCTCGGCAGCGTCACCGCCATCCGCCAGCTCCCCAGCCCGTAGCCGAACCGGCCGTAGATGGCCGGCTCCGACGCGGTCAGCACCGCCAGCGCCTCGCCGCGGGCCCGGACGTCGCCCAGCTGGCGGCGCATCAGCGCGGTCAGCGCCCCGCGCCGGCGGTGCGTCGGCAGCACACCGACCATGGTGACCCCCGCCGCCGGCAGCACCGCGCCGCCGGGCACCGCCATCGCGAAGCTGAACGCACTGGCCCCGCCGACGATCGCGGTGCCGTCACAGACCGCCAGCGAGCGGTCGACCTCGGTCAGTTCCCGCCACAGCGCACGTTCCTCCGGTGGCTCCTCCTCACCGCCGAAGGCGATCTCCAGCCCGCGGTACCAGGTGTCCCACTCCCCGGCGACCAGCGGGCGGACGGTCAGGGCCCCGGATGCGGTCATGTCGGCAGTCATACCTCACAGCTATCAGGCCCGCGGTCGGCACGCGACCGACTTTTGCGACATGTCCGGTCGAATCCGTAGGCCCGCCGACAGCGCACCCGGCCCCGCCGCACGCTCCCGGGCGCCCGCCGGGCGCCCCCGCCCGGCGCCCCCGCCGGCGGCCGAAACGCGCCGGACCGGGACCGGGACACCCGGGCCGGCCCGGCCCACCCCGTCGACGGGGGCCCCGGGCGGTGGATAAGGTCGGACCCCATGGCTGGCAGAGAGCCGGGCGCACCGCCCCAGACACCCACGACGGGCCCGACCGCGACGGCGGCCGCCGAGCCCGCCGTGGCCCAGGTGCGCGCCAAGCTCTACCGGGCCCGCCGCCGGGTCCGCCGGGCCGGTGTCGACTACTTCCGCGGCGACGGCGCCGACTGGCTCGCCTTCACGGCCTTCCTGCTCGCCATCCCGCTGCTGGTCCTGCTCAACGTGGCCGTCCCCGACTGGGTCCCGCCCACCGCCCTGGTGCTCCCGATCCTGGCCGGGGCCATGCTGCTGCGGCCCGGCACCCTGGTCCTGCTCTACGGCGCCGCCGCGCTCGGCCTGTCCACCGAATCCCTGATCCACACCGGTGAGCGGGTCGGCAGCAGCCACCCCGAGCAGTACGTCTACGGGGTGACCCCCGGCGCCGCGCTGGTGGTCGGCGCGGTCGGGGTGGCCGGCCTGCTGGTCGCCCAGTTCCGCAGCCGGGTCGGCGTGCCGTGGCGCGGCGGCGGCTCGATGCTCTTCGACCTGCGCGAACGGATCCGGGTCCAGGGCCGCCTCCCGGCCCTGCCCGACGGCTGGCAGGCAGACATGGCGCTGCGCCCGGCCGGCGGCCAGTCCTTCTCCGGGGACTTCGTGGTCGCCGCCCGCACCGGTCCGGGCCGCCGGGTGCTGGAGGCGGTGCTGGCGGACGTCTCCGGCAAGGGCATGGACGCCGGCTCCCGGGCGCTGCTGCTGTCCGGCGCGTTCGGCGGGCTGCTCGGATCGCTGCCGGCCCACGAGTTCCTGCCCGCGGCCAACGGCTACCTGCTCCGGCAGGACTGGGACGAGGGCTTCGCCACCGCCGTCCACCTGGTGCTCGACCTCGACACCGGTGAGTACGAGCTGCTCTCGGCCGGGCACCTGCCCGGGATGCAGCGGCTCGCCGGGGCCGGCCGCTGGGAGGTGCAGGAGGCCGAGGGCCCGCTGCTCGGGGTCTACGACGGCGCCAAGTTCGACGGCGTGCGGGGGCGGCTCGGCCACGGCGACGTGCTGCTGCTGTGCACCGACGGCATGGTCGAGGTGCCCGGCCGGGACCTCACCGAGGGCATGGACCGGTTGATGGGGGAGGCCGACCGGCTGGTGGCCGGCGGTCAGTTCGGCGTCGGCAGCCGCGGTGCGGCCGGCCGGCTGATCGAGACGGTCGCCAAGGACGTCAACGACGACCGGGCCGTGCTGCTGCTCTGGCGGCGGTGAAACGGCGGTGAACCGGCGCCCTCGGGCGCGGGCGACGGCGCCGGCGGGTGGTGTCAACACGCAGTGGTGATCTTCGGCCATTCCGGCACCGGGTGGGCGCAGTGGATCTCCTCGCAGGCCGACCGCCGGATTCCGCCGTCCGGGGCCGGTTCCCGGGGCCCTGCCGACGGCCCGTCAGAAGGGCTCCGCTATCGTCGCGGACGGCGGAAATTCGTCCCACATCCCGGGATCTTCGTCCCCGGCTTCCGGCAAGTCCTTTACGGAGTCCGCACGAGCGACCACACTGAGTCCGGGTGGGCTGGTCGAGACTCGGGGGATGGGGGGCGGATCGTGCGCCACGCAGCTGTCATCGGGGGGCTCCGGCTGCTCCGCGGCACTCCGGTCGCGGCGGGACGGCCTGTCCGCCAGGGGCCGTCCGGTCCCGTCCCGAAACCCCGCCATGAAATGAGGAAGTGAGTCCGGGTGGCCTTCTCTGTCTCCGCGCTGGTGCTGTTCGGCATCATCGTCGTCATCTTCATCCGCAACAAGCAGCTGAAGACCAGCCACGCGATCATCGCGGCGCTGTTCGGGTTCATGGTGAGCCAGTCCACGGCCGCCAAGCCGATCCAGGACTTCCTCACCCAGCTGGCCTCGACGATCTCCTCCGTCGCGGGCTGATCCTCCGCCCCGGCGGTCGAGCCGGTCGGCCAGGGCCGTCCGGCGCTTCGTCCTGCCCCGGCCCGGCCCCGCCGGGCCCGGACCGGTCCTACCTACCCGCGCTGCGGCCTGGCACGCCGCCAGCGGCCGAGCAGCCCCGTCCGGCGGCCCGGCGCGGCCGTCACGGCGGCGGACGCGGGGCGGGCGGCGACGGCCGGCGGCTCGGGGGCCTCGGCCACCAGCAGCACGAACAGCCGGGCCCAGCAGAGGCGTTCGCCACGCGGCCAGTCCAGCGCGCGCAGTACGGCGGAGGCGCGGTCGGAGACGACCCCGTTGATCCGGACCTCGGCGACGTCCTCCCCGGCCCGGCCGCCGAGGAACAGCTTCACGCCGTTCACCTGCGGGCCGGTCAGCTCCGGACGGAGCGCCTCGGCCAGTGCCGGCAGCGGCTGGTGGTCCGCCAGCCAGTCGGCCAACTGCCGCGAGCCGAAGCCGAACACGGCCGCCGGGCCCTGTACCGCGTGCCAGCCGGGCAGCTCCGGCGAGCGGTAGTGGTCACCGTGCTCGCCCCGCCGGTCCAGCAGTTCGACCACGGCGCTGGCGGTGGTGGTGGCCCACATCCGTACCGCGTTGTCGAGTTGCTCCTCCTCGGTCCGCCCGAGACCGGCCGCGCAGTCCCAGACCACCGGCCCGTCCGCCCGGCCAAGCTGCAGGACGTAGCCGAGGTCGACATGGCCGGATCCGCCGTCGCCGGGGTGCTCGCGGACCGCCAGCGCGGTGGTGCCGGGCCCGCGCAGGACCTCGCCGTCGACGGTGAAGTGCCGTCCGAGGCGCGCCATTTCGCGGATCACACTGCGCTGGATGACGTCCAGTCGGTGCTGCGGGCGCACGGGCCGGCTCCTTGCTCGAACGGTGGGGCGGAATCGAACGCGTGTGAGGCTATCGGCCCTCGCCCACGCGCGGGAAACCGCGCCGGGGCCGAGCCGGCCGGTGCCGGACCCCTCCGGTACGGGCGGGAACGCGGGCGGCAGGGGCCCCCGAGGACGCCCGGAGCAGGGTGCGGCCACCCCGGGGGCCGGTGCGGGGGTGACCGGAGTCACCAGCAACCCGGGCCTGCGGTGACCACCGGTGACCGGGCGAACGCGCGGGGTCGCAACGGCAACGCTCCGTCGCATGCGAATCAGCCCGTCGTGAGCGCCTCGGCTGCGGTGGGCCCCAGGTCCGCAGCGGAGCGTGACCTTCGGCCCGGTTGATCTTATCCGGCCTTGATTTTCTTACGGGCCGTCACTTGCTACGTATACGCCTCATGGGTTTTGCTTCGTGACCTGCCCGGCAAACGCCGGGTGGGGCCACCGGGCGGAACGCCGAGTCCTGCCGCTGCCCGGGGCCGACGCACCTCATCCGTGCACGGCAGGAGCGGGGGACCCAAGGTAAGTGCCGTTTCCGGTGTTCCGGGACGGCTTGGGGTGAAGCCGCGTCTTCTCGCGGCCGGGCGATCTCCCGTCCGAACCCGACAGCTCACCTCGCAGGCGTCGGAGAGGAACCGCTCAATGTCCGCTAAGGGCAAGCACCGTCGTCCCCGTCTGTCCCGACTGACCCGCATCGCCGTCGCCACCGGTGTCGTCACCGCTGCCGTCGCGCTCCCGGCCACCGCCGCCCAGGCGCACACCGCTGCTGACGCCCACGGCACCGTCTCCGCGTCGGCCGCCGCCGCCGACCAGGCCGCGCCCGCCGCCGCCGAGGCCGCTCCGGCCGCCGACCACAGCTACCAGGTGGTCCACGGCGACACCCTGTCCAAGATCGCCGACGCTCAGCACGTCGACGGTGGCTGGCAGAAGCTGTACCAGGACAACCGCCAGGTCGTCGGCGACAACCCGAACCTCATCTACCCGGGCCAGAAGCTGACCGTGGGCGGCCAGCAGGCCGAGGCCCCGGCCAAGGCCTCGCGCTCCGAGCACCGCGCCCCGGTCGCCCCGGCCCCGCAGGCCGCCGCCCCGAAGGCCGCGGCGCCCAAGGCCGAGACCGCCAAGCCGGCCGCGCCGAAGACCGCCGCCCCGAAGACCGCCGAGACCCCGGCCGCCGCCACCCCGGCGACCTCGGGTTACGTCGCCCCGGTCAACGGCCCGCTCGGCACCCCGTACCACCAGGCCGGCTCCAACTGGTCGTCCGGCTACCACACCGGCGTCGACTTCGTCGTCGGCACCGGCACCTCCGTGAAGGCCATCACGGCCGGCACCGTGGTCTCCGCCGGCAACGGCGGCGCCTACGGCAACGAGGTCGTCATCAAGCACGCCGACGGCAAGTACTCGGAGTACGCCCACCTCTCCTCGATCGGCGTCTCGGTCGGCCAGACCGTCACCGCCGGCCAGCAGATCGGCCTCTCCGGCGCCACCGGCAACGTGACCGGCCCGCACCTGCACTTCGAGGTGCGCACCGGCCCGGCCTACGGCTCGGACATCGACCCGGTGGCGTACCTCGCCGCCCACGGCGTCAAGGTCTGATCCTCCTCGGACCGACCAGGGGTTTCGGCCCGAACAGTGGCTGAACAGCAGTCGAATTCCGGCAACTCCGTTGACAGAAC